>NZ_JBSSLX010000011.1:0-59977 GCF_053890995.1 Micromonospora sp. I033
TGCCGCCGGCGTACGCGGTGACCAGGGCGATCCGGCCCGCGTCCTCCATGGTGTTGCTGCCGCCGCCGACCTGGGCGCCGTTGACGAAGCCGCGGATGGTGCTGCCGCTCGCCTCGATCCTCAGGGTGTACCAGGTGCCGGTGGCCGCGCCGACCGACGCCGAGCCGAGCGAGGTGATCTGGCTGCCGTTGACCGCCTGGAGCTCGGCCCGGCCGGAGCCGAGCAGGGCCAGGCGGTACATCTTCGTGCTGCTGCTGGCCCGGGCGGCGATGCCGACCAGGGCGCTGGCCGAGCCGAACGCGGTGGGGCGCACCCGGGCCTGGACCTGGTAGTCGGTCCAGCCGCTCTGGCCGGCGAACTGGCGGGCCAGCTCGCTGGCGGTGCTGGACTGGGTGAAGGCGCCGTCGGCGACGGTCCAGGTCCCGCCGGACTTGGACCAGCCGGCGGCGTCGCCGTCGGAGAAGGTGTCGGAGAAGACGGTGGCGGCGAAGGCCGACGTCACCGTCCCGGCGGCGAGCGCCGCCACGGTGGCTCCGGCGCCCACCGCGAGCAGCAGCGGGCGTCGGAGTCTGGCACGTGAGGTCTGCACGGTTGTCCTCCTTGAGGCGCGTGGTGGTGGACCGCCGCGGCGGAGGGTCGACGCCTGGCCACGGTCGCGACGGTCGGTGCGCCCCGCCGGAGGCCCGGTCTCCGGATGCGGGGCGGCGCGGAAGCGAAGCCCAGGAAAGGGCTTTCCCGTATCAGCAGGCTAGGCCCGTGCAGTTATCAGCGTCAATGGCTGCGATGTGCAGGAATGTTGCAGGTCAGTCGGGACGGGCAGGGCCCGGCTCGCGCTCCACACGGCGGTGGAGCGCGTGCGCGGGCCGTGGTGTCAGGAGGTGGGCGGCTCATCCTGGCCGGCGGCCTCGGCAGCGTCGGCCTCCTCCTTGGTCCGGTGCACCGCACCGTCGGCGTGCTCCGGCGGGCCGTACACCGTGTACAGGACGAGCGGGTTGGGGCCGGTGTTGACGAAGTTGTGCTTCGTGCCGGCCGGTACGACCACCAGGTCGCCCGCCACGACCTCCTTCTTCTCCCCGGCCACCCGCGCCTCGCCGGTGCCGCTGACGAAGGTCAGGATCTGGTCGATGTCCTCGTGGACCTCCTCGCCGATCTCCCCACCCGCCGGGATCGTCATGATCACCAACTGGCTGTGCTGCCCGGTCCAGAGCACGCGGCGGAAGTCGGGGCTCTTCTCGGCGACGGTCGCGATCGTGAAATGCTCCATGGCCCGCTCATACCCGGTCCCCGCGCCGCTCACGCCGGGACTCGCAAATGGTGGAATTCCCCACCCGCGCGGGGTTTGGATCCCCTCTGGACGGGCATCTGCTGCCCACAAGGCCGGTGCACGCCGGGCCGGCCGAGCCAGGTCCCCGCTTTCGTACCGCCGTACGGCTGCGGTGGTGGGAGACGGCCAGAGCGCGGCGACGTTACGACCCAGGTCGGACGGCGCCGTGCGCTCGTCTGCGCACCCGTTCGGTCCACCGGCAGCCGGCCAGCACCAGCGCCGCCGCGAGGAACCCCAGCAGGTCGCCCCAGATCTCGCCGCTGGTCACCCGAACGTGGTACTCCTCCAGGCTGTAGAAGGCCAGCCCCGGGCCAGAGGCCGGCCCCGGCGTCGGCGGCAGCACGCCGAGCACGGCCACCGCCGCCAGGCCGAGACCCAGGGTCACCGGCGCCGACCCCGACCGGACCAGGGCCACCAGTGCCAGCCCCACCAGCACGAGGTACGACGGCAGGACGTCGGCCGGGTCGGGCGGCAGCACGTACGGGGGCAGGAAGACCCCAGAAGTCCGGGCCAGGGCGAGCAGGCCGGCCAGCACGGCCAGCAGCACGGCGCCCGCCGTCCGCCACCGGTCCGGTGCCCGACTCGGCAGGGTGGCAACGGCCACCGCGAGCCCGACCCCGGCCACACCCCGCAGGGCCTGGAACGGCGTCCACCCCGGCTCGACCGGCGGCGCCATGACCCAGCCGAACTGCGGCTCCCCGTGCCGGGGCAGGGTCGCCGCGGCGAGGGCTGCGGCGGCGACCGCCAGCCCGTACCGGGCGCGCGGGGGCAGGTCGGGTGCGGTCAGGGCGGCGCCGGCCAGGGCGCACCAGGCGAGGGCCTGCGCGGCGGGCAGCAGCGGCTGGGCGTACCAGCGCCCGACCAGGTGGGCGAGGGCCAGCAGGGCCGCGGCCGCGACGAACAGGCGGTGGGGACGCACCGGGCGATGCTGCCACAGGACGTGACCCGTGTGGGGTCGGGCGAGGACGGCCAGGTGGCACGGGCGGTCGGTGTGGGCACGGCCCGATCAGGGACAGTTGACGTCGCTGAGCTGGGAAAACGTCAGTCGTGCGGGGAGACGACCGGCGCGGAGCCACGGCAGCGCAGGCGCAGTTCGTGCTCTCCCTCGGCGCCGACGAAGCGGACCTCGACGTGCTCGTCCGGCCCCCAGTCGGCATCCTTCACCCGGTAGCCGGGGGCCGGCGACAAGGTCACCAGGCGCACCCCGGCCGGGGCGCACTCGGCGACCGCGGTCCCGCCGGCCGTGCGGAAGGTGCGTCGGGCTCCGCTCGTTGCCGGCGGGCGGCTCGCCGCGGAGGCCGTCGGTGTCGCGCCCGCCGTGGGGCTCGCGCCCGGCGTCGTGGCCACCGGTTCGGGCGAGGCGAGCGCGCGGGCCACCTCCCGCTCGTCGCGTACACCGCCGGGGGCGCCGGTGATGCCCTCGCCGACCAGTTGGATCGCGGCCAGCCCGACGAGGGTCGCGGCAACGGTGGTGGCCAGCCAACCGGCGGCGGCGAGGAACGGACGACGGCCCATGCCCCGAGTCTCCCCGATCCAGGGTTGAGCCGGGCTCGGGGGAACGCTAAGGCGGGGTTAACGAGGGCGGGACCGGGCGGCGGAAGGGGCTAGCCTGCCAACCGTGGCCCGGCTGCTGCTCATCGAGGACGACCTGACCATCCGTACGCCGTTGCTCCGGGCCCTGCGGGAGCGCGGGCACGCCGTCGCCGCGGCCTCGACCGCGCTGGACGGGCTGCGCGACGCGCTCGACGACCGGCCCGACCTCGTCGTGCTCGACCTCGGACTGCCCGATCTGGACGGTGGTGAGCTGCTGCGGATGCTGCGCGCGGTCAGCGAGGTGCCGGTGATCGTGGCCACCGCCCGCGACGACGAGGCCGAGATCGTCCGGATGCTCGACGCCGGCGCGGACGACTACCTGGTGAAGCCGTTCACCGCGGCGCAGTTGGACGCCCGGGCGCGGGCGGTGCTGCGCCGCACGGCCGGCGACCCCGCCACCGACCCGGTGCTGGTGGTCGGCGGGTTGCGGATCGACCCGCGCGCCCGGCAGGTCACGCTGGACGGTGCGCCGGTCGAGCTGACCCCCCGCGAGTTCGACCTGCTGCACCATCTCGCCGGCCGGCCGGGGCAGGTGGTCACCAAGCGGGAGCTGCTCACCGAGGTCTGGCGGATCCCGTACGGCGGGGCCGACAAGACCGTCGACGTGCACCTGTCCTGGCTGCGCCGCAAGCTCGGCGAGAGCGCCCAGGAACCGCGCTACCTGCACACCGTCCGGGGCGTCGGGGTGCGGCTGGACGTGCCGGGGAGCAGCCGGTGAGAGGCCGCCTGGCGCTGCTGGTCGCCGCCGTCGGCGTGCTGGTCATGGTGGCTTTCCTGGTGCCGCTGGCCGTGCTGGTGCGCACCGTCGCCGCGGACCGGGCGACCGTCCGGGCCGCCGCCGACGCCCAGAGTTTGGTGCCGGTGGTCGGCGCGGCCGACCCGGACACCCTCCGGCTGACCGTCGAGCAGCTCGCCGCCGACTCGGGCCGGGAGGTGAGTGTTTTCCTGCCGGACGGCGCCGTCCTCGGCGCGCGGGTGCCACGTACCCCGGCGGTGGCGCTGGCCGCGCGGGGGCAGAGCCTGACCGTCGAGTCGGCGGCCGGTCGGGAGGTGGTCATCGCGGTCCAGGGCCGGCCGGACGGCACGGCGGTGATCCGCACCGTCGTTCCCCGGGCCGAGCTGACCGCCGGGGTGACCCGGGCCTGGCTCGTGCTGGCGCTGCTCGGCGTGCTCCTGGTGCTGGTCGGGCTGCTCGTCGCCGACCGGCTGGCCCGCACCCTGGTCCGGCCGATCGCCGACCTCGGCGCGGTCTCCCACCGGCTCGCCAACGCCGAGCTCGACGCCCGGGTCGACCCGGCCGGACCGGCCGAGCTGCGGGAGGTCGCGGGCGCGCTCAACCACCTGGCCGAGCGGATCCAGGTGCTGCTGCGCGAGGAACGCGAGCAGGTGGCCGACCTGTCGCACCGGCTGCGCACCCCGCTGACCGTGCTGCGGCTGGAGGCCGAGTCGCTGCGGGACCCCGACGACGCGGCCCGGCTGACCGGCGCCGTGGACGGCCTGGAACGGGCGGTGACCGGTGTGATCCGGCAGGCCCGCTGGCGCAGCACGGCGGCCGGGGGCGGCGGGTGCGACGCGGCCGCGGTGGTCGCCGAGCGGGTGGCGTTCTGGTCGGTTCTCGCCGAGGACACCGGGCGGAGCGTGACGCTCGACCTCGCGCCCGGGCCGTTGCCGGTGCGGGTGGCCGGCGACGAGCTGGCCGCCGCCGTGGACGCGTTGCTGGGCAACGTGTTCGCGCACACGCCGGACGGCACGCCGTTCACCGTGCGGCTCGCACCGGACGCCGGGCAGGTGGCGCTGACCGTGGCGGACGCCGGCCCGGGCCTGCCGGCCGGGTCGGTCCGGCGGGGCGCCAGCGGGGCCGGGTCGACCGGGCTGGGCCTGGACATCGCGGACCGGGCCGCCCGGGCCAGCGGCGGCCGGCTGGAGCTGGGCGGCGGACCCGGCGGCGGGGCGGTGGTGACGCTCCGGCTCGGGGCCGGCGCGGCCTTAACCGGGCCTTAGACCGCGGGTAGCGCGGGGCTAGCCGCCCCCGACCGATCCTCGACACACAACCGAGGAGAGGTGGAGACCATGCGACGAACTTCCCTGGTCCTGGCCGCGATCGGCGGGGCCGCGGTGCTGGCGGTCACCGGTGCGGCGATCGGCGTGACCGCGGCCGACGGGCCGGGTCCGGGCACCGCGCCGGCCGCCGTGACCGCCGACGTCACCGACCCGGTCGGCGGAGGCGCCGACGACAACCCCGGGACCGCCGACGACACCCCCGGAGCGGACGACTCCGCGACCGCGGGCGCCACGCCGACGCGCGGAGCGCCGAAGACCGCGCCGAGTGGTGCGATCGATCCGCAGCAGGCGGGCAGGATCGCGCTGACCCGGCTCGGCGGCGGCCGGATCGTGGAGATCGAGGCGGAGACCGAGCACGCGCGTCCGGTGTGGAGCGTCAAGGTCGCCCGTGGCGGTGCCACGTACGAGGTCAAGGTCGATCGGGGCGACGGCGCGGTGGTCGAGGTCGAACGGCGGGCGGCCGACAACAGCCGCACGGACGACGGAAGCGGCGGTGACGACCGGTACGACGATCACGGCGGGGACCGCGACGACGACCACGGTGACGACCACGGCGGGGACGACCGGAACGACGACCACGGCGGGGACCGGTCCGGCAGCGACGACTGAGCGCCGGTGCACGGGTCCGGGCGGACCGGGTTCCGCCCGGACCCGACCGTGCGGCGGCCGGCGCAGGTTGCCCGTCCGGTGCGCCCGACCGTCACCGGGACGGATGGACTGTCGACGAGGCCCGGAAAGCCTGTGGCGGAACGCGATCGGGTCGCTACATTGAAGTATGGTGCCCGCCCACGGGGGTCGGGCGGCGGAACCGGTCTACCGCCCTGTGCTGGCCGGTCGCCGGGGTGAGCTGGAGGCGCTGGCCCATCTCGACGACGCCACCACTCCGCTGCTCGCTCCGGTCATCGACGTCCACGCGGTGGATCCGTGCACCGTGGACCTGCTCGGCCGGCTGCCGGCCGGGCTCCTCCCCGGCGTCGACGTGTCGGTGCTGCCGGAGTCGCCGGAGAGCGAGCTGGTCCGCTGGGGCGTACCGCTGGTGCCGGTGATCGGGCTCGCCGAGGGCGACCGGCGGCTGGTCGCGCACGGCGCGGCCGCCCGGGCGTACGCGCGGCGGGCGGTGATCCGGCTGCGGACCGGGCAGGACCGCGCCGGCCCCGACGCGACCACCGCCGCGGTGGAACGGGTGTGGCGGCTGGCCCGGCTGGTGCCGGAACAGTGCGACCTGCTCGTCGACGCGGGGGACGTCTGCTGCCCGGCGGACGTCCGGCTGGCCGAGCCGCGGATCCGGCGGCTGGCGGAGTGGGCCCGGCGGCACGCCTGGCGCTCGGTGACCGTGGCGGCCGGCGGGATGCCGCCGACGCTGGCCCGGCTCCCCACCGACGAGCCGGTACGCCTCGACCGCTTCGACTGGCAGCTCTGGCAGCGCCTGGCCGACCTCGGCGTCGGCTACGGCGACTACGGCGTGGGCTGCGCGGTGCCCGGGGCGGACGGGCCCGGCGACCGGCTGCCGACGCTGCGCTACACGACGGCCGGGGCGTGGTGGGTCTACCGGTGGTCGCGCCGGGGCGGCCGGGGCGACGACCGCTTCTCCGACCTGTGCCGCACGCTCGTCGCGGCCCCGCACTGGCCGGCCGCGGGCGCGGGCTTCTCCTGGGGCGACCACGAGATCCTGCGCCGGGCGCGGCGCGGCGCGGGCGCCGGCTCGCCGGCGAACTGGATCGCCTGGAGCACGTCGCACCACCTGGCGCACGTGCTGGGCACGCTGCTCCGGCCGGAGCGGGAGCAGCGCGGCGGGCCGTGGCGGGCCGACCAGGACGTCCCCGAGCGGGGGCGAGCCGGCCGGCCCCAGCGCGGCGGTGAGACGCGCCGCGCCGGGTGAGTCACTCCTTCTCGGTGAAGCCGAACTGCACGATGCCCTCGTCGTCGACGACGGCGTCCACCGAGGTGTCGTTGAGCAGTTCGGCGGCGTCGGCGTCGAGGAAGATCCGGGCGCCCTGGTTGTCCACCACCTGGTCGCCCTGGATCGGCTGCTCCACCAGCTCGATGGAGAGCGAGCCGGCGTCGGTGTCGGCGGCGATGCGCAGCCCACCCGCCTCGGCGACGTCCTGCTGGTTGGCCAGGTCGCGGATCACCATCACGGCGTTGTCGGTCATGGTCAGCATGGCGGAACTCCTCATGGCTGGTTCGGGAATCGCGGGCGGGTCGACGCGGCCCACGCGGCCGGTCGGGACCCCGGGAAGGCGAATCAGGCTTCGCCGTGCAAACCAGGGCAGGTCGAACGCCCCTCATGGCCTACGGTGCCCCCTGCCCGGGCATCCGTCAAATAGAGCCGGGTCAGTCGACACCGGACCGGTGACGTCGCGCCGAGGAATGTTTTCGCCGCCGCGTTCGGGGTATTCGGCCGGGTTCCGCCCACGTCCGGCAATATCTTTTCGCCGTGCGGTCTTCTCCGGAGGAAATCTCCGTGACAGCATCGGCACATGCATCGTCGTCTCTTCCCCCGAGCGTTCGCGGTGCTGGCGCTGGTCGCCACCGCGGCCGCCGCCGGCGCCCCCGCCGCCACGGCCGAAGCGCCCACCCCCGCGCAGACCCGGCTGCACGCCACCATCGACGCGATCCTCGCCGACTCCCGGCTGGACGGAGCACAGGCGGGCGTGGTCGTCGTCGACACCACCACCGGGCAGACCCTCTACGACCGCAACGGGGACCGGCGGCTGATCCCCGCCTCGAACACCAAGCTGCTCACCTCGACGGCGGCCATGGAACTGCTCGGCCCCGGGCACCGCTTCACCACCGACGTGACCGGCGACGGCGTGCGCCGGGCCGGGCTGCTCTCCGGCAACCTCTACCTCCGTGGCGGGGGCGACCCGACCATGCTGGCCGAGGACTACGACCGGCTGGCCGCCGACGTGGCCGCCGCGGGCGTACGGATGGTGACCGGCAACCTGGTCGCCGACGACACCCGCTACGACCGCACCCGGCTCGGCCCGGACTGGACCTGGGACGACGAGTCCTACTACTACGCCGCGCAGGTCTCCGCGCTTACCGTCGCCCCGGACACCGACTACGACGCCGGCACGGTGATCGTGCACGCCGCACCGGCCGGGCAGGCCGGCGCGCGACCGAAGGTCACCATGACGCCGGCCAACGGCTGGCTGCGGATCGACAACCGGGCCGAGACGGTCGCCACCGGCGAGACGACCATCTCCTTCGAGCGCGAGCACGGTGGCAACACCATCGTGGTGACCGGCCAGATCGCGGTCGGCCAGGCTGAGGAGAGCGACTGGATGACGGTCTGGGAGCCGACCGGCTACGCCGCCGACGTCTTCCGGTCGGCGCTGCACCGGCACGGGGTGCGGGTCCTCGGCCGGACCGTGCTCGGCCAGGCCACCCCGGAGGACGCCAGGCCGGTCGCCCGGCACGACTCGATGCCGCTGGCCGACCTGATGGTGCCGTTCCTCAAGCTCTCCAACAACGGCCACGCCGAGGTGCTCACCAAGGAACTGGGCCGCGTGCTCTCCGGCTCCGGCACCTGGTCCGCCGGGCTGGCCGCGATCGGCGAGTACGTCGGTGACTCCGGAATGGACACCGGGACGCTGCGCCAGCGCGACGGCTCCGGGCTGTCCCGGCGCAACATGATCCCGCCCGCCCAGTTCGTCGCGCTGCTGTCGGCGGTCCGCGCCGAGCCCTGGTTCGGCACCTGGTACGCCGCCCTGCCGGTGGCCGGCAACCCGGAGCGGTTCGTCGGCGGCACGCTGCGCAGCCGGATGCGCGGCACCGCCGCGGCCGACAACGTGCACGCCAAGACCGGCAGCCTGACCGGCGCGTCCAGCCTCTCGGGCTACGCCACCGACGCCGACGGGCACGTGCTGGCCTTCTCCGTCGTGCTCAACAACTACCTGACCTCGTCGGTCAAGGGGTTGGAGGACCAGATCGCGATCGCGCTGGCCTCGTACACCGAGAAGGGGACGACCACGGCGCGGCTGGCGGTGCCGACGGCGCCGGAGTCGCCGCGGGTGCCCGAAGGTCTGGAGTGCTCCTGGGTGAAGCCGGCCCTCTGCTGAGCACCGGGGCCCCTGCCGCTCGGGACCGGGCAGGGGCCCCCGGGCCGCCCGCTCAGGCGCCGGGCCGGGGCGGAAGCGGCTCGGCGGCCGGGTCGCCGCGCTCGATCAGCGCGTCGATCTCGGCCGGCGGCAGGCCGCGCAGCCCGAGCACCCGCCGCCCCCAGCGGTGCAACCGGCACGGGTGCGGGCTGGCGTCGTTGCGGCAGATCGTCCCGCCCGACCAGCGCCGCGGCGCGTGCACGACCACCGCCCGCACCGCGAACTGGGCGTCCTCCCCGGTCACGTACGGCGGCAGCGGGATCTCCCGCAGCACGTCGCCGTCGGACGGCGCGAGAGAACGGACGACGCGGGCACTGCTGCTCATCGGTCGGGCCTCCACAGGGGATGGTCGGACGGGACATCGGAAACGTACGGCGTCCCGTGCCGGCCGCGACGGACAAACTGTCCCGGTCAGCGCAGCGCGACGGCCTGGAGGCTGACGTTGCCGCAGTCTCCCAGGGACTCCTCCACCGTCCAGGTCATCAGCAGCTTCGCGCCGGCCGGGGCACGGAACCGGATGGCGAAGTCGGCGGTCCGCGCGGTGTGCGGGTCCTCCAGGCGCAGCGTGCTGCCCGGCCCGCCGCCGGAGATCCGCAGGTCGAGGCGGCCGCGGGCCATCCACACCCCGGCGAAGAGGTGCACGGTGCGGAGCTGCCCGTCGGCGGTCACCGCCAGGGTGAACCCGCTGCCCCGGTCGCAGGTGTACACCCCGGACATGGTGCCGTCGGTCGAGCCGACCGGTGCGCCGTCGCGCCAGGAGTACGCCTCCGGGTTGTTGCTGTAGCTCTGCCGCTCGCCGCGACCGCCCTCGTCCCGGATGTCGCCGGAGCCGTGCCGCTTGCGCACCGGGGTCCGGGGACCGAGCAGTCCCCACTGGACCCAGTCGACCGCGCCCACCGCGCTGAGGTCGACCCGGGCCGGCACGTCGGCCTGGCTCACGGTCAGCGTCGGCGGCACGGTCGGCGTGGACGGCGACGGGCTCGGCGAGGGTGGGCGCTGGCGGGGGCGCAGCCCCGGCGTGACGGCCCCGGTCGGCGCCGCGCCGGGGGGCGGCAGCACCGGGCGGCCGGTCGGCGGGGCGGGCAGCACCGCGCTCTCCTCGCGGGGCGCGTCGTGTCGCTCGCTGCCGAGGTACGCCACCAGCGCGGCCAGGCAGGCGAACGCGGCCAGCGCCTCCAGCAGCCAGCGCCGCCGTCGCCGGGCCCGTGCCAGCCGGCGGAGCGCCGAGCGCGTCTGCCCGTGCGGGTACGACGTCCGGCCGCCGACCCGACCGTGGTCCTCCTGCCCCACCGAACCTCCGCTCACCGCCGCTCCGGCCGCCGGTTCACGTTTCCATCATGGGCGGCCGTGCGCCATATGTCGGCGGGGGGCATTTCCACTTCGTTACCAAGGGGTAGCGACGGCGGTTCAACTCACCGTGACGGTTTCAGCGTCCGTGGTGAGCGCCCGCCGGAGGCCTCTTCCCGGCAGCACCTCGGTCAGCGCCGCTCGCGCCGCCGCAGGCCGCGGTCCGGATGCCAGCTCTCGATCACCAGATGGTCCGGCGGGTCGCCGACCCGGGTCAGCACCACCTCGGTCACCTCGATCCGGAACCGGTGCGAGCCGTCCTCGCCCGCCGGCTCCTCGTGCGCCCGGCCGGCGATCTTCGCATCCCCGCCCCAGGAGGTCGGGTCGTCCTCCGGGGCGTCCTCGCTCGGGCTGTGCAGCGCCACCCGGGGGTCGCGGCGCAGGTCGAGCGCCTTCAGCGCGCCCGCCATGCTGCCGAGTCGGAGGTGCCCGTCGTCGGCGAAGTCGAACTCCGTGCCGCTGATCCGCGGCGAGCCGTCCCGCCGCAGGGTCGCCATCGTGCCGTGCTTGCGGACGGCGAAGCGGGCGCGCACCCGCGCCGCGAAGTCGGGTTCGGACGCCACCAGGTCGGACCACCATGTCATGCGGGTCAGCCTGGCAGGGAAACCTGACAGCCGGCGACGGCTTTCCCGGGCAGGGTCAGCGGATCTCGAAGCCGAGCGCCTGCGCCAGCACGACGGCCTGCTCGGCGTCGACGATGGCGCCGGCCCGCTCCACCGCCGTCGGGTCGAGCGCGGTCAGGTCGCTGCCGCGCAGGTCGGCCCGGACCAGCTTGGCGGCGTGCAGCTGGGCGCCGGAGAGGTCGAGGCCGGTGAGCACCGCGCCGGTCAGGTCGGCCCCGGTGAGGTCCACCTCGCGCAGGCGCGCGTCGGTGATCCGCACGCCGCGCAGGTCGGCGCCGGGCAGGGCGACGAACGACCAGTCGCCCCCGTCGACCCGCAGCGGGCGCAGGTCGCACTGCTCGAAGCTGCTGCCGACCAGCTTGCAGCCGGTGAACTCCGCCTCGAAGAGGTTGCACCGCTTGAAGGTGCAGCGGTCGAACGCGGAGTCGGTGTGCCGGGAGGCGTTGAGGGCCACGTTGCCGAAGACGCACTCGGTGAAGGTGGCGCCCTGGCTGACCGCCTCGGTGAGGTCGACGTGGAAGAACTGGCACCGGACGAAGTGCCGGTCGACAAGCTCCTCGGCGTACCAGTCCTCGTGGCGGTAGGTGACGTCCTCGACGGCTTCCGGCATGGGGCCGAGACTAGTGTGACCGGCCGACACTTCCCGCTCGCCGTACCGGCCGGTAGGTTCGGCGTCGTGAGCGTCGCAGTGAGCACCGACCCGGACCGCATCGGCTTCGACCCCGCCCGGCTGGCGCGGATCGACGAGCACTTCGGCAGGTACGTCGACGACGGCCGGCTCGCCGGCTGGCAGATCGTGGTGACCCGCCGGGGCGAGATCGCCCACTCCTCGACGTACGGGCTGCGGGACCGGGAGGCCGGTGCGCCGGTCGAGCCGGACACCCTCTGGCGCATCTACTCGATGACCAAGCCGATCACCTCGGTCGCGGCCATGATGCTCTGGGAGGAGGGCCGGTTCGAGCTGAACGACCCGATCAGCCGCTGGCTGCCGGAGTTCGCCGACGTCCGGGTCTACGACCGGGGCTCGGTGCTGAAGCCGTACACCGTGCCGGCGGTCGAGCCGGTCCGGGTCTGGCACCTGCTCACCCACACCGCCGGCCTGACCTACGGCTTCGCGCAGGTCAACGTGGTCGACGGCCTCTACCGGGCGGCGGGCTTCGACCTGGGCGTGCCGGCGGGCGCGGACCTGGCCGAGGCGACCCGGGGCATGGCCCGGTTGCCACTGCTCTTCCAGCCGGGCACCAGCTGGAACTACGGCGTCTCCACCGATGTGCTGGGCCGGCTGGTCGAGGTGGTGTCCGGGCAGTCGCTGGACGCGTTCTTCGCCGAGCGGATCTTCCGGCCGCTGGGCATGACCGACACCCGCTGGTGGGTCGAGGAGCCGGACGCCAAGCGCCTCGCCGCGCTCTACGCCCCGCACCCGGCCACCGGCCAGGCGGTCCGCGCCGAGGCCATCGGCCGCTACGCGCTCACCGCGCCGGAGTGCCTCTCCGGCGGCGGGGGGTTGGTCTCGACGGCCGCCGACTACCACCGGTTCACCCAGTTCCTGCTGCGCGGCGGCGAGCTGGACGGGGTCCGCCTGCTCGGCCCCCGGACGGTGCGCTTCATGACCCGCAACCACCTGCCCGGCGACCGGGACCTGGCCTCGTTCTCCCCGGACGGGTTCGCCGAGACGATCCTCGACGGGGTCGGTTTCGGCCTGGGCTTCGCCGTGGTGCTCGACCCCGTGCCGTCCCGGGTGCCGAGCAGCGTCGGCGAGTACTACTGGGGCGGCCTGGCCAGCACCGCGTTCTGGGTGGACCCGGTGGAGGAGGTCACCGCGCTGCTCTTCACCCAGCTCATGCCGTCGAGCACCTACCCGCTCCGCCCCCAGCTCCGCCAGCTCGTCTACTCGGCGCTGGTCGACTGACAGCCACCGGGCAGCCCGGCCGGTTCGTCGGAACGGCACCGGCCGGGCGGCCCCGCTCCCTAGCCTGGGGAGCATGAGCGACATCGTCGTGTTCGGCGCCGGTGGGACCGCGGGCTCGCGGATCGCCGCCGAGGCGGTCGAGCGGGGGCACCGGGTCACCGCGGCGGTGCGCCGCCCGGAGGCGACCAGCTATCTGCCGCCCGGGGTACGCACGGTGACCGGTGACGCGACCTCGGCGCGGAGCGTACGCGAGCTGGCCGGGGACGCCGACGTGTTCGTGGTGGCCATCGGCGGCGGCGAGCGGGAGCTGTGGCGCGACGCCGCGCGGACCCTGGTCGACACGCTGCGCGAGCTGCCCGACCCGCCCCGGGTGATCCACGTGGGGGGCGGGGCGACCCTGCTCACCCCGAAGGGCACCCGGTTCCTGGACGAGCCGGACTTTCCCGAGGAGTACCGGGACTCGGCCGAGGGGCAGGCCGACGCCCTGGATGTCTACCGCTCCTCGGCCGACGGGGTGACCTGGACCTACGTCTCGCCGCCGCCGCTGGAGTTCCACCCGGGCGAGCGGACCGGCCACTACCGCACCGGCACCGACCACCCGGTCACCGACGCGCAGGGCCGCTCGGTGCTCACCTACGAGGACCTGGCGGTGGCGATCGTCGACGAGATCGAGAACCCGCGCTTCGGCAATTCCCGGTTCACCGCGGCGTACTGAGGTCAGTCGGCCAGCCGGGCGGGGAAGCCCCCGGTGGCGATCGGACCCCAGCTGTCGATGGTCACCCGGATCAGTGACTTGCCCTGCTTGACCATGGCCTCGCGGTACTCGTCCCAGTCGGGGTGCTCGCCGGAGATGCTGCGGAAGTATTCGACAAGCGGTTCGAGCGCCGCGGGCAGGTCGAGCACCTCGGCGGTGCCGTCGACCTGCACCCACGGCCCGTCCCAGTCGTCGGAGAGCACGCACGCGGAGACCCGGGGGTCGCGGCGGATGTTGGCGGCCTTGGCCCGCTCCGGGTAGGTGGAGATCACCAGCCGCCCCTCGGCGTCGACCCCGCAGGAGACCGGGGAGGACTGCGGCCGGCCGTCGGCGCGGGTGGTCATGAGCACCACCCGGTGCCGGGGGCGGAGGAACTCGATGAGGGCGTCCCGGTCGACCCGGGTGTTGGTCGCGATGCTGCGTGCCATGCCTCGGTTCTACCAGGCGGCCCGGGCGGGCCTCAGCGGGGACGGCCGGCGACCCGGCGCGGGGAGGCCTGCTCCGGCACGCGCGGCCGTGCGCTCGCCCGCCAGGCGCGGCCGTTGGCGTAGATCACCCGGAAGCCGAGGTAGGAGGCGAGCGGCGCCCAGTGCCCCGAGCCCATCCGCAGCTCGGCGGCGTTGTGCCGCTGCCCGTTGGCCAGCACGTCGAGCAGCACGGTCTCGAAGGCGGCCGACTCGACCCAGTCCACCTCGCGGGTGAAGCCGCAGACCAGCGCGGCCCCGGTGACGTCGAGGAAGTCGCGCAGCGTGGCGTCGGAGGCGCGCAGCACCGAGCAGCTGCCGAAGTAGAGGCGGCGACCCTCGCAGCGGCCGGCCATCCGCTCGGCGACGTCGGCCAGCTCGACCGAGTCCCAGTCGGTGAGGCAGAGCCGGCTCGGCTCGCCGTGCATCGCGAAGAAGCCGACCCGGTAGTCGGCGTACTGCTTGAGCAGCCAGCGGTCGAGGAAGTAGAAGAGCTCGTCGCGGGTGGCGGCGTCCTTGTGGATGAAACGGATCCGGCCCAGCCGTTCGAGCAGTTCGAGGGTGGGCAGGACGGAGCCGCGCTCGTTGAGGTCCCGGTGCCACTGACCCTCGACGCAGAAGACGCCACCACGTGCCAACGTCCACCTCCCCCGCCTCGGAGGCAGACGTTACCGGGCCGGGGTGACGAGGGGACATCACCCTCGGTGTCACGGAATGGCGGATTGCGTCACCGACACGCGGCCGCAGGGCCGGATTGGGCGTTTCGCCATTCGCGGCAATTCACAGGTAATGCCCAGCAGGGGCGTAATGCGAGAGCAATTCCCGTTATTCGCCACGAATCGGCAGCGCGGCTGTCACGGTGGAAGGGACGGGACCTTCCGGTCGATGTCCCGTTCAACCCCACATCACTCTCTAACCGGGAGGAATTCTGTGCGCGTCAACACGCTCAAGCGGGCGGCCGTCGCGTTCGCGCTGGCCCTGCCCGGGGCCGCGATCGCCACGGTCGTCGCCGCGCCAGCGGCCCATGCCGACGGCTGCTACACCTGGAACCGGAACCTCTCCCAGGGGCGGTCCGGCGAGGACGTCCGGCAGCTCCAGATCCGGGTGGCCGGCTGGGCCGCCTACCGGGACATCGTCCGGGTCGACGGGATCTACGGCCCCGAGACGGCGGCGGCGGTCCGGCGCTTCCAGTCCGCGTACGGGCTGCGCGCCGACGGCATCGCCGGCCCGCAGACCTTCGCCAAGATCTACGACCTGCAGGACAACGACTGCACGCCGAAGCACTTCAGCTACGCCGAACTCGACAACGGTTGCGGCAAGGGCGGGTGGAGCGGGGGCCCGCTCTCGTCGACCGCGACGCGGGAGAAGGCGCTGCGCACCATGTGGAAGCTGGAGGCGCTGCGGCGCAGCCTCGGTGACACGCCGCTCTACGTCACCAGCGGCTTCCGCAGCATCGCCTGCAACCAGCAGGTGGGCGGCGCCTCGGACAGCCAGCACCTCTACGGGAGCGCGGCCGACGTGATCTCGCGCAGCCGGACCCTCTGCCAGGTGGCCCGGTCGGCCCGCGACCACGGCTTCAGCGGCCTGTACGGCCCCGGCTACCCCAACCACAGCGACCACGTCCACGTGGACTCGCGCCGGGAGAACAACCAGGACCGGTCCTCCAACACCACCAGCTGGTCCGCACCGAACTGCGGCGTGAGCTGAGCGACGTCGACGGCGGCCCGACGCGGGGGTGGGGGCTCCCCGCGGCCGGGCCGCCGTCCCGTGCCCCGGACGGCCGTTAGCTCGCCCGGGGCCAGCGCGGCCGGGTGGCGGGGGGCGCCACGGGCCGACCGGTACCGCCGGGCCGGAGAGCGGGCCGCACCGGAGGTGCGGCTACCCGGCCGGCCGGGCCGCGCGGGGACTGGGGTGCCGCCGGCCGCCCGGCCGACGGCCCGGTCAGCACGAACGGGAAGGGCACGTGCACGAACGGGTTCCCGTGGCGGACCAGGGCGTCGATCTGGCGCTCGTTGAGGCCGTGGGCCTCCAGCACGCGCCGCCCCCACCGGTGCAGCCGGCAGGGGTACGTGGCGCCGTCGTTGCGGCACTTCGGTCCGGCGGGCCACTCCTCGGCGGCGTGCACCACCACCGCCCGGACCGCGAGCCGGACATCCTCGGGGGTCAACGACGCCGGCACCGGCACCTCGCCCAGGATCTGATCGATGGGATCCGTCGACTGCTCACCAACTCGCACGGCAGGCCTCCCGCAGCTCGGCAGCGGTGCGGCGGACCGGCCGCACCACATCCTCGACCACTGGTACGGCCCCGCGACGGCAGCAGTTCAATCCCGCCCGGCGGTCAGACCAACCCGGCGTCCTGCACCAGCAGCGCCACCTGCACCCGGTTGTTCAGATCGAGCTTCGTGAGCAGCCGTGAGACGTACGCCTTCACGGTGGCCACGCTCATGAACAGCTCCGCGGAGATCTCCGCGTTGGTCCGCCCCTGCCCCAGCGCCACGGCGACCTCCCGCTCCCGCTCGGTCAGCCCGCCGAGCAGCCGCAGCGCCCGGTCCCGCCGGGTGTCCGGTGCCCGGGCCGGCGTCGGGGCGGTGACGTGCGCGATGAGCTTGCGGGTCACCGCCGGGGACAGGGTGGCCTCGCCGGCCGCGACCCGGCGCACCGCCGCCACGATCTCGGCGGGCGGGGTGTCCTTGAGCAGGAAGCCGCTCGCCCCGGCGCGCAGCGCCCGCAGCACCTGCTCGTCGGCGTCGAAGGTGGTCAGCACCAGCACCTCGGGCGGATCGGGCGCGGCCCGCAGCGCCTCGGTGGCCGCCAGCCCGTCGACCCGGGGCATCCGGATGTCCATGAGCACCACGTCCGGGGCGAACGCGGCGACCGCGGCGGGCACCTCGGCGCCGTCGGTGGCCTCGCCGACGACCCGGACCTCCGGCACCCCACCGAGGATCATCGACAGCGCGGCACGGACCAGCGGGTCGTCGTCGACGATGAGCACCCGGACGGGCGGCTCCGCGCTCACGCGGGAGCCCAGGGCAGCCAGGCGGTGAGCCGGAAGTCGCCGCCGGCGTCCCGCCCGTGGTCGAGCCGGCCGCCGGCCAGGGTGACCCGTTCGGCGACCCCCACCAGTCCGGTGCCCGTGCCGGGGATGGGCGAGGCCGCCTCGCCGACCGGCCACGGGTTGCGGATCTCCACGGCCAGGCCGTCACCGGGGCCGCCGGCCAGCCGCACGGTCACCACCGCGCCGGGCGCGTGCTTGCGGGCGTTGGTGAGCCCCTCCTGCACGATCCGGTACGCGCTGCGTCCGACCGCCGCCGGCACCGCCCCCGGGTCGGCGACCTCGTCCACCACGCTGACCCGTACGCCGGCCGACCGGGACTCGGCGACCAGCGCGGGCACGTCGCCGAGGGTGGGCTGCGGGCGCTCCGGGGTGGCCTCGGCGGCCGGCTCGGCGCGCAGCACGCCGATCACCTCGCGCAGGTCCTGCAACGCGGCGTGCGCGCTGGCCCGGATCACGCCGGCTGCCCGGGCGACCTCGGCCGGGGGCGCGCCCGGGCGGAACTCCAGGGCGCCCGCGTGCAGGCTGAGCAGGGAGATCCGGTGCGCGAGCACGTCGTGCATCTCCCGGGCGATCCGGGTGCGTTCGAGCTGGCGGGCCTGGTCCAGCCGGAGCTGCTGCTCGGCCTCGGCCCGCTCGGCCCGGTCGCGCAGCGACAGCACCAGCTGTCGGCGGGCCCGGACGAAGAGCGCCCAGGCCACCGTCCCGCCGATGAACAGCAGGGTCCAGGCCACGGCCGCCCAGAACGGCAGCACCGGGTCGGGACGGATCGCCAGGTAGAGCGGCGTCGTCGCCAGGTGCCAGCCGACCAGCGCCAGGGCCACCGCCAGCCGCCGGTGCACCACGAGCGTGAACAGGATGATCAGCAGCGCGATCCCGGAGGTGACCGAGAAGAGGGCCAGCGGCGCGGCGGCCACGGCCAGCCCGACCGGCCAGCGCCGGCGCAGCCAGAGGGCGGCGCTGGCCAGCAACCCGACGGCGAGGTCCAGCTCGTTCAGCCAGGCCGGCCCGAGGTTCAGCGCGAACTCCGGCTTCGGCTGCACCGAGTCGCCGTAGGCGAGCAGCACCCAGGCCACCGCGAACAGGAAGGCCAGGCCGTCGACGAGCCAGTCCCGGGGCGTACGCCGGACGGCCCGGGCGGCGGGCACCAGGGATCCCGGCAGCAACCAGGGGTGATCGGGTACGACGGTGCTGCTCATCCACCCATGCTAGGAAGCCCTTTCCGGGCCCCACCAGCTACCAAAGTCGACGCCTGCCGGTAGACCGAGGTATCGGCGGCTCCCGACCGCCGGCCGCAGCGCCCGGCCGGGTGGCCCCGGCAGGCTCGATCGCATGATCGAAGTAGCCCACCTCACCAAGCGGTACGGCCCGCACACCGCCGTCGAGGACGTCTCGTTCCGCTGCGAACCGGGCACGGTGACCGGCTTCCTCGGCCCGAACGGCGCCGGCAAGTCCACCACCATGCGGATGATCTGCGGGATGACGACGCCCAGCGCGGGCGGCGCCACGGTCACCGGACGGCCCTACCGGGAGCTGCCCAACCCGGGGCGGGAGATCGGGGTGCTGCTGGACGCCTCCGCGCAGCACGCCGGGCGCACCGGGCGGGAGGCGCTGACCCTGGCCGCCCGGATCATGGGCGTGGACCGCGGGCAGGTCGCCGCGAAGCTGGACCTGGTCGGGCTGAACGAGACCGCGGCGCGGCGGCGGGTCGGGGCGTACTCGCTGGGCATGCGGCAGCGGCTCGGCCTGGCACTGGCGCTGCTGGGTGACCCCCGGGTGCTGATCCTCGACGAGCCGGCCAACGGCCTCGACCCGGAGGGCATCTTCTGGATGCGCGGCCTGCTGCGCGACTTCGCCGACCGGGGCGGCACCGTGCTGCTCTCCTCGCACCTGCTGCGCGAGGTGGAGGCGGTGGCCGACCGGCTCGTGGTGATCGGCGGCGGCCGGGTGGTCGCCCAGGGCGGCAAGGACGAGCTGCTGGCCGGCGCCGGCACCCTGGTCCGCGCCCGGGACCAGCAGGCCCTGCGGCTCACCCTGGACCGGGCCGGCCTGCCGGCCTCCGCCGGCACCGACGGCGGCTACCTCGTCCGGGCCGACCCGGAGGCCGTCGGCCGGGCCGCCGCGGACGCCGGGCTGGTCCTCACCGAGCTGCGCCCGGCCGGCAGCGGCGGCCTCGAACAGCTCTTCCTCACCCTCACCGCCGGCGCGTCCACCAAGGAGGCCGTCCGATGACCACCGTCACCGCCCCTTCCCCCGCCCTGCGCCGCCCGGCCGCGACCGGGCCCTCACTGGGCCGGCTGACCGCGGTGGAGCTGCGCAAGCTCGCCGACACCCGGGCCGGACGCTGGCTCCTGATCACCATCGGGCTCGTCGCGGCCGCCATCGTGACCGTGCAGATCTTCGTGCTCAAGGACCCGGAGCAGACCTTCACCGCCTTCTTCACCCCGTCGCTGTTCCCGGTGGGGCTGCTCCTGCCGGTGCTCGGCATCCTCTCCATCACCGGGGAGTGGTCGCAGCGCACCGCGCTGACCACCTTCGCCCTGGTGCCCCGCCGGGAACGGGTGGTCACCGCGAAGCTCGCCGCGGTCGTGCTCGCCGCGCTCGCCTCGGTCCTGGTCAGCCTGGCCGTCGCGGCCGCCGGCACGCTCGCGGCCCGGGCCACCGGCGGGGCGGGCACCTGGACCTTCGACTGGCACCTGCTGCCGTACGCGGCGGTGTTCCAGGTGGCGAACGTGCTGATGGGGGCGGGCTTCGGCCTGCTGCTGCTGAACACCCCGCTGGCGATCGTCACCTACCTGCTGCTGCCGACCGTGTGGAGCGTCCTCGCCGCGATGATCCGGGCGCTGCGCGAGCCGGCGCGGTGGCTGGACACCTCGGTCACCATGGAGCCCCTGCTCGGCCCGGAGATGAACGCCGGGCAGTGGGGGCGGCTCGGGGTGTCGCTGGCCGTGTGGCTGCTCGTCCCGCTGGTCGCCGGGCTGGTCCGTACGCTGCGCCGGGAGGTGTCCTGACCGTGGCGGCGCGGGGATCCGGCGAGGCGGTCGTGGTCAGTGGCGGCGCCGGCGAGCTGGTGCTGATGTGGGCCGGGTTCCCGCTGCTCGGGGCGGGGCTGGGCGCGGCGCTGACCGCCGGGGCCGGCTGGGTGGCCGACCTGCCCTGGTTCCCCTTCCAGGGCTGGTTCGCGCTGCTGGACCGGTGGCCGGCGGAGCGGTCGTACCCGGTCGGGGCGGGGGTGGCCGCGCTGGCCGGCCTGGTGCTCGCGTTCCTGGGCACCCGGGAACGGCTGACCGTGACGGTGGGGCGCGCCTCGGTCCGGCTGCACCGGGACGGGCACGGCCGGGACGTCGCCCGGGCCGGGGTCGCCGGGGTGTTCCTCGACGGGAAGGCGCTGGTGCTGCTGGACGCCGCCGGCGGCGAGCTGGCCCGGGAGCGGTCCGACCTCGGCCCGGCGGGGCTGCGCGCGGCGTTCGCCGGGCAGGGCTGGCCCTGGGTCGAGCAGGACCCGTACGGGGCGGCGTACCGGCGGTGGGTCGAGGGCCTGCCGGGGCTGCCGGCCAGGGCGGACGCGCTGCTGCGGGCCCGGCAGCGGGCGGTCGACGGCGACCGGGGCGGCGAGGCGGTCGAGCTGCGCGGGGAGCTGGCCCGGCTCGGCGTGGTGGTCCGGGACGAGGGGAAACGGCAGTACTGGCGGCTGGTCCCCGGTCCGCCGGACCGGGACGGCGCGCGCCGGTAGCGTCGGCGGTGGGACCACCGAGGGCGGGAGGGTGCGATGACCGAGCGGCAGCCGTACCGCGTGGTGGCCCGTCACCCGGGGTTCGAGCTGCGCCGCTACCCGGCCCACCTGGTCGCCGAGGTCCGCGTCGAGGGGTCGTTCGAGTCGGCCGGCTCCGCGGGGTTCCGGCCGCTGGCCCGGTACATCTCCGGCGCCAACCGCTCGCGGCGGGCGGTCCCGGTGACCGCGCCGGAGGCGCCCGAGCCGGCCGGCGCGGAGCGGATCGCCATGACCGTGCCCGTGCTCCAGGAGGAGGGCGAGCGGCCGGGCAGCTGGCTCGTGGGGTTCGTGATGCCGGCGAGCTTCACCCCGGCGACGCTCCCCGAGCCGGCGGACCCGCTGGTCACCATCCGCGAGATCCCCGGGCAGCTCGCGGCGGCGATGCGGTTCTCCGGGCGGTGGACCGCCCGGGCGTTCGAGCGCCGGGCCACCGCGCTGGGCCGGGCGGTCACCGCCGCCGGCCTGCGCCCGACCGGCGCCGTCCGGTACGCCCGCTTCGACCCGCCGTGGAGGCCCTGGTTCCTGCGCCGTAACGAGGTCGTGCTCCCGGTCGCCGAATAGTCGGCGGCCGGCGCGGTCGCCGGGTCACTCGGTGACCCTGCCGCCCACCGGATGGGAGACCCGTGCGTCGCTGGCCCGCCGCCCTGGCCCTGGTGCTGCTGCTCGCCGGCTGCGGCGGCGGCACCGCGTCGACCGCCCCTCCCGCCTGGGAGACCCCGGCGCCGACCGCGCCGGCTCCTCTGACGGTGAAGGAGGCGAAGGGCCGCTATCTGGCCATCGTGGCGCCGTACAACACCGCGCTGGAGGAGCTGGAGGAGGCGCTGAAGGCGGGCCGGCCGTGGCGGACGGTGCGGGGCCTGGCCCGCACGGTGGCCACCACCAACGCCGCGCACGCCGAGCAGCTCCGCGGCACCGTCTGGCCGGCGAAGACGCAGGCCGCGGTCGCCGTGCTGCTCAAGGAGAACGACGTGGCCCTGCGGCACTGGCGGCTCGCCGGCGAGGCCGGGAGCGCCGAGGCGCTGATGCGGGAGATCCGGGCCGCCGCCGCCCATGACGGCGGCGCGCAGGCCGACAAGGTACGCACCAGCCTCGGCCTGCCGCTGTACCGGGACTCCTGACGAACGACGTCGGGCCCGCGCCGACGTGCGACGCGGGCCCGACGGGGTGGGCGAGCTACTTCCGGTTGCCCGTGTTGGTCACCCGGAAGGTGTAGTCCGCGTCCAGGTAGGTGAGGTCACCGGTCGGCAGGTTGGAGATCAGGACGGCGAAGTCGTCCTGGTTGCCGTTGGCGCACCGGGTCCTGAGGCCGGCCACGTCGACCTCGTCCCCGGTGTACCGGTAGACCCAGTTGCCGGCGCCGTCGGTGGTCTCCCCCGTCGAGGTGACACCCGGCGTGAGGTCGCAGTGGCTGACGACCTGCACCGTCCAGTTGTTGTCCTGCACGCCGGTGGTGGCCACCCAGTTGCCGGCGGCCGAGGTGAGGGTCGCGGCGGCGCCGTTGACCCGGACGTCGTCGACGAACCAGCCGGTGTCCAGGTACGCGGCGTCGGTCGAGTACCGGAACCGCACGTCCGTCGTGCCGGCCGGCAGGTCGGCGGTGAGGTGCACGTAGACCGGGTCGTCGACGAAGTACGCCCCGCCGGACGTGCCGGTCAGGCCGTTGCCCTCCTCGTTGTTGCCGTGCGGGTCGTCGTCGGTGGTGACGACCTGGCCGGCGTCGTTGCGCACCGGCACCGTCACCCAGTTGCCGCCGACGAGCGCCTCGACGAAGCCGTAGTCCCAGCCCTCCTCGATGAAGTACCAGCTCCAGAAGTCCAGCGAGGTGACCGCACCGGAGGTGGTGACGTCCAGGATGTTGTCGTCCTGGCTCTCGTACCCGGCGTACCAGTGGGTGGTGCCGGTGTGCGGCGGGATCACCGTCTCGTCGTCGCCGTCGAAGGCCAGCGACACCGTCGGGCCGGGGTTGCGGAACCGCTCGACCGACATGCCGAACGGCACGGCGGTGGTGTCGGGACGGTTCTTCAGCCGCGCCCACTTGGCCTCCGGGGTGGCGCCGTTGTAGCTGCCCCGGCCGCCCCAGTAGACGTCGTCGGCGATGTCGATGGTCCAGGAGGTGTCGGCCGGGTCGCCGAAGTTGAACGCCTTGATGTCGTAGATCGGCGAGTCCTCGTCGTCCAGGTAGACCGCCACCGACCAGTCGCGGAACAGGTCGGCCGCGCTGCGCAGGTTGCCGCCGGTCTCCGCGTTGAAGTCGTCGATGGCGTTCTGCACGCCGGTCATCCCGTCGGCCTGCTCCTCGAAGATCATCTTGATGAGCAGGTCACCGGCCCGGCCGTCGTACTGCTTGTCCGGCGTGTAGGTGCCGTCGCCGTTGCCGCCGGCCTGCTCCCAGAGGTACTGGAAGTAGGTGAACGCGGCGCCGTAGTTGGCGAGGGTGCCGCCCCACCGGGTCAGCGACGTCTCCTCGTACAGCACCTGGTGGTTGCTCAGGTGCGAGCCGCCGGCGTCCAGGCCGTTGAGGAAGATGGCGAAGTCGGCCAGCCCCTCGTCGACCCAGGAGAGCTCACCGGGGTCGCTGTAGTTGTGCAGCAGGTGCTCCAGCTCGTGGGCGACGGTGCCCTCGTACAGCTCGGGGCGGTCGTTGGCCGGGTCGGCGTCCCGCCAGGGCGAACTGTTCGGGCCGACCCGGTTGGCCCAGTCGAGAGCGTCGACGACGATCACGTTCATGCCGTTGCTGTCGATGAAGTCCGGCGCGAAGTAGCCCGCCGTGTACGACCCGACGGCGCAGTCGTAGTAGGCGTCGTCCTGGATGTTGTAGATGACCATCACGAGCGAGTCGCTGGCCGGCTCGTCCGGGTCGGCCGCCTCCATCGGACCGAAGTGCTCCTCGTCCACCGCGACGATCTGGCCGGCGAGCTTGTCGCCGACGTAGTTGATCTGCGCCTGGGTGAGGGTGAACTGCCCCGCGGCGGCGGTGGCACAGGGGACGAACTCGTCGTCCGGGTTGTGGTCGAACTGCGGGTCGAGGCTGTCCACACCGGCGGGTGCGGTGCCGTTGAGCGGTGTTCCCACCGGCACGTAGATGTAGACCGGGGTGCCGTCGGGGGTCGTGTTGGCGTAGACCCGGGTGAAGTCCTGGTTGTAGCTGCCGCCCGCCGCGCTGTCGTTGATCGGCAGCGTGATGGTCGGTTCGCCGGGAAGGTTCTCGTGGTCGTTCGCCTCGGCCGGGGCCGAGACCGTGAAGGCGAGCGCTGTCACGCCCGCCACCGCGGCCGCGATCCGGCTCGGTCGTCTCATTCGCACGCGGATGCCTCCTGCTGTGAGGCGGTGATCAGCTCCGGCCACCGCCGTCGGGTGAGCAGTTGCCCCGTCGCCGCCGCGCGAGGCAGCAGCTGACCAGGGGAATGTTGCCTTCAGGCAACCACTTGCGACGGTGCGGCGGGAGGGAGCCCCGGATAACAAATACGTCACGAACGTGAGTCATGTCTTCGCACGCGCGTGACGGGTGCGGCCGGTTCTACGCTGGGGTCCCGTGGAGGCCGAGGCGAGGAGGCCCGAATGACCCGCTACGCCGCCCTGCTCCGGGGCGTCAACGTCGGCACCACCCGGCTCGCCATGGCCGACCTGCGCCGCCTGGTCACCGACCTCGGGCACGAGGACGTCAAGACCTACCTGCAGAGCGGCAACGTCGTCTTCAGCGGCCCGCCGGCCAAGGACGACGTGCTGGCCGAGGGCATCGCCCGCAAGCTCGCCGACGAGCTGGACCTGCGCGTGCCGGTGCTGGTGCGCAGCGGCGACGAACTCGCGGCGGTCGTCGCGGCCAGCCCGTACGCCGGCAAGCAGGACGACCCGACGCGGGTGCTGGTGGCCTTCCTCGCCGCGGCGCCGAGCCCGGCCAAGGTCAGGGACCTGGCCGCGCCGGACGGGGAGAACCTGGAGTTCACGGTCGACGGCCGCGAGGTGCACCTGCACTTTCCCGACGGCGGCTACGGGCGGACGAAGTTCACCAACGCGCACCTGGAGAAGAAGCTGGGCGTGGTGGCGACCACCCGGAACTGGAAGTCGGTGCTGGCCCTGCGCGACCTGACCGCCGGCTGAGCGGAGGGGCCGGCCCCGGCTGAGCGGAGGGGCCGGCCCCGGTTGAGCGGAGGGGCCGGCCCCCGTGGCCCGGCCCCTCCGCGAGCGGCGTCAGAAGTGGTACGCCGTGTGGTATTCCGGCACCAGCACGCGGCTGCGCGGCGACGCCTTCCGGACCGCGGCGATCAGGCCGTCGAGGCGCTCGCGATCGCTGGGTGCCACCGTCGGCGGGTTGGTCAGCAGGGTCTCGAAGTTGTCCCAGTGCACCGGCACCACGACCTTCGGGTGATCGAGGGCGGCCATCAGCCGGGGCACGTAGTCGGCGGTGGCGGTGGTCGCGGCGGAGGCCACCATCGCCACGTCGGGGGCCAGCCCGACCAGGTTGCGCTCGACGAAGTCGCTCGCCCCCATGAAGAACACCGACGGTCCGCCGTCGACCCGGATCTGGTACGCCAGGGTGTCCCCCTCGGGCAGGTCGGCGATCTTCTCCGGCTTCGCCGGCCGGCTCACCCGGACCCCGGGGAAGGCCATCGACCAACCGGCGTTGCGGCTGTGCAGGGAGCTGACCACCTCGACCGTGTAGCCGCCGAAGTCGAGCACCTCGCCGCCCTTGACCGGGGCGAGCTGCCCGGACGGCACCCCGTACGCCAGCCCGAGGTGGTAGGCGGTCAGGGTGCCGAGGACCCGGGCGCCGGTGCGACCCGCGATGTAGGGCACGTCGTTGAAGTGGTCCCAGTGGGTGTGCGTGACCAGGATGTTGTCGGCCCGGTCCACCAGCGGGTCGATGACCGCGGGCCGCACCGTCAGGGGCGTGTCCTGGTCGAACGCGCCCCGGAACAGGCCGGTGTCGTAGCGGCTCAGGTACGGGTCGACCAGCACCGTCCGGTCGCCGATGTCGATCCGCCAGCCGGACGTACCCCACCAGCGGAAGCTGACCGCGCCGGAGCGCCGGGTCCCGGCGGCGGCCGGGGTGGCGGCGGCGCGGGCCGGCGCGCCGGCGGCGAGGCCGGCGGTGGACACGGCGGCGGCGCCGACCGCGGCGTCGCGCAGGAAACGGCGGCGGCCGTACGACCGTTCGTCGAGCATGGAGCGTCCTCCCCGTGGAGCAGGTTGATCGGTACGCCCACCCCACCACCGGCCGCCCGCCCACGTCCAAGATCGGCCGGCGGCACGGCCGATATGCGCCCGGATATCGCCGCAGGTCATGGCCGGTCAGATCGGGCCGGCCCGGCCGGGAAATTCAGCCGGCGCGCAGGGCCTCGACCGCGGCCCGGGCGGCCTCGCCCATGGCCAGGTCCACGTCGATCCGGCGGGTGCTGAGCCGCTCGGTGCGGGCGAAGACGGCCACCGCGTACCGGCCGCCGTCGGGATACTCGACGACCCCGGCCTCCAGGTGCAGACCGGGCAGGGTGCCGGTCTTCCCGGCGACCCGGACGCCCGGCGGGAAGCCGGCGGCGAGCCGGGTCCAGAACAGCTGCCGGGCCATCAGCTCGCGGACCATCGCGCAGGCGACCGGCGGCCCGGCCTCGTCCCGCCAGATCAGGCCGAGCAGCCGGGTCATCTCCCGGGCCGTGCTGGAGGTGGTGTGTGCCGGGTCGAAGACCCGCATGGCCCGGACCCGCTCCGGCGGCAGGGTCGGGAAGATCCGGGCGAAGTCGGCCTCGGTGCGGGCCCCCACGTCGGCGAGCATCGTCTCGACCAGCTGCCGGGGGCCGCCGACGATCCGGGTACGCGGCAGGTCCAGCTCGGCGGCGAGCATCGGCAGCACGTCCGGGCCGACCCGGCGCAGCAGCAGGTCGGCGGCCGTGTTGTCGCTGACCGACATGGCGAAGTAGGCCAGGTCGCGCAGGGACACCTCGACGTCGTCGGCGCAGCCGGCGACGCCCCAGCCGCCGAGCCGGTCACCGGCGCCGACCAGCACCCGCTCCACCGGGTCGAGCTGGCCGGCGACGACCTGCCGGGCGAACTCCAGCGCGAGCAGGATCTTGAACACCGAGGCGATCACCACCTGCTCGTCGGCGCGCAGCGCCACCTCCCGCCCCGGCGCGTCGACGTCCACGGCGTGCAGGCTGCCGCCGATCCCGGCCCGCTGGAAGATGTCCCCGATCCGCTCCGCGCTCACCCCGACACGCTAGCCAGCGGCGATCACCGCGGGCGTAGGGTGCCCGTCGTGGACCTGCTGCGACACCTGCGGCACTTCGTGGTGGTGGCCCGGGAGCTGCACTTCGGCCGGGCGGCCGAGGTGCTGGGCATGGCGCAGCCGCCGCTGAGCCAGTCGATCCAGCGGTTGGAACGCGAGCTGGGCGCCACCCTCTTCGACCGGTCGCAGCGGCAGGTCCGGCTCACCACGGCCGGCCAGCTCCTGCTCGGCGAGGCCGACGAGCTGCTCGCCGGGGAGCGCCGGCTGCGCAACCTGGTCGACCAGGTACGCCGGGGCGCGCTCGGCGTGCTGCGCGCCGGCGTACCCCCGGAGACCCCGGCCGTGACGCTGCGCGCGCTGCTCGACGGGCTCGCCGCCCGGGCGCCCGGGATCGACCTGGACCTGCACGAGCTGACCAGCGCGGAGCAGGGGCGGATGCTGGCCGAGGGGCGGCTCGACGTGGGCCTGCTGCACCACCCGGTGGAGGAGGCGGGGCTGCGCTTCGGCCCGGCCGTGGACGCGCCGGTCGGGGTGCTGCTGCCCCGGGCCGCCCCGGCGGCCCGGGCCCGCGAGGTGGAGCTGGCCGACCTGGCCGGCCTGGACCTGATCACCGCACCGCCGGCCACCGCGCCCGGCTGGCACGGGCACCTGCTGGCGATCTGCCGCCGTTACGGTTTCTCACCCGCCCGGGTCCGGCCCGCCCGCAACCCGGAGTTCCTGTTCGGGCTGCTGCTGGCCGGCGGCGCGGTCGCCCTGGAACCGGAGTCGGTGGCCCGCCGCGAGCCGCGGGTCGCCTGGCGGCCGCTGGTCGGAGCCCCGCTGGTCAAGCGCACGTCGGCGGCCTGGCCGGCCCGGGCGGGGCACCCGGCGGCCCCGATGTTCGGGCAGCTGGCGGCCGAGGTGCTGGCCGTCACGGAGCCGCCACCGGCGACAGTGGCACTCGCGTCCGCCGACCGGCCCTGGCCGGTCCTCTTCGAGGCCGGCCAGGGCGGGCGGAGCGTGGGTCAGCAGCCGCAGGTGTAGTAGAGGATGTCCCAGTGGTTGCCCTCCTTCGTGTAGAGGTTGCCGGAGGGAGCGCGGTACTGGTAGCCGAAGCCGGATATGTAGCCGACGTAGGTGTAGGCGGCGGAGATGTAGTTCTGGATGCAGGTGCTCAGGGCGATGTCCACCTTGTAGCCGTTCCAGTGGCTGTAGGTGCCGCTCGCGTGGCCGACCTCGGTGCCGGCGGTGATGGTGATGGCGCAGCCGCTGGCGCGCTTGAAGGTGATGATGCCGTCGATGGTGGCCTGGCGGATGCCCTCGAAGGAGGTGCAGGTGGAGACGTAGCGGTCGCTGCAGTTGCCGCTGGAGGTCCAGGAGATGCCGGCGGCGCGCAGTTGCGAGGTGGCGCTGGAGTGGCTGATCGCCCAGGCCGGCGCGGCCAGGCCGAGGGCGGCGCCGACGGTGACGGCGGTGGCGGCGAGCAGGGTGAGCAGGCGACGGCGGAGACCGTTTCGGATGGACGACATGACGCTCCCGTTCGGGTGGTGTTGGAATCTTGCAGATTGATGAAACTAATTGCAGGATTCTTGCAAGCATTGATGCCCACCGATATGTGTCCGCCACACACAGCCTGAGCGCGAACTGATGTGCGCCGCCGACCTTGCGCCACCGGCACCGACGTGCCCGCCAGGGTGGCGGCGCAGATCACCCGGCGGCGGCCGTGACGAGCCGGGTCGAGCGGGTAGAGAACCCGGGTGGCAGGCCCGGAGCCGCGCGTGGAAGCGTTCCCGGGCACCCGGACGATCGGAGATGAGGCTTCCATGGCCCCGAACAGCGTTCCCGACATCTCGCTCAACGACGGCAACACCATCCCGCAGCTCGGCTTCGGGGTCTTCCAGATCGACCCGAAGGACACCGCGCAGGCCGTCAGCACCGCGCTCGAGATCGGCTACCGGCACATCGACACCGCCGAGATGTACGGCAACGAGGCCGAGGTCGGGCAGGCGGTGCGCACCTCCGGGCTGGACCGCGGCGAGGTGTTCGTCACCAGCAAGCTGAACAACGCCTTCCACCGCCCGGACGACGCCCGCAGGGCGTTCGAGTCGACTCTCGCGGAGCTGAAGTTCGACTACCTCGACCTGTTCCTCATCCACTGGCCGCTGCCGACGCTCTACGACGGCGACTTCGTCTCCACCTGGCGGGTGCTGGAGGAGTTCCAGCGCGACGGCCGGGCGCGGTCGATCGGCGTCTCCAACTTCCAGGTGGCCCACCTGGAGCGGCTGGCCGCCGAGGCGCAGATCGTGCCGGCGGTCAACCAGATCGAGGTGCACCCGTACTTCGGCAACGAGGAGGTGCGCGCGTACGGGAAGGCGCACAACATCCTCACCGAGGCGTGGTCGCCGATCGCCCAGGGCAAGGTGCTGGACGACCCGACCATCGTCGACATCGCCGAGGAGGCCGGCCGGACCCCGGCGCAGGTGGTGCTGCGCTGGCACGTGCAGCGCGGCGACATCGTCTTCCCGAAGTCGACCACGCCGAGCCGGATCGAGGAGAACTTCCGGATCTTCGACTTCGAGCTGGACGACGCGACCATGGACCGGATCAACGGGCTGAACAAGGGCGAGCCGGGCCGGCAGGGACCGAACCCGGACACCTTCGACTACGTGCCGGAATGAGCCGCCGCGCGACCGGGGCCCGGCCGCCGGGCCCCCGGTCGCAACTTCAGGAGTCGACCCGCGCGGCGACCCGGCGGAACGCGGCCTCGGTCGGCGACCCCGGCGCGGCGACGTAGACGATCAGCCGCTGGTCGGTCTCCGGCACGTGCAGCACCCGGCACTCGAACTCCAGCGGGCCCAGCTCCGGGTGGGCGACCCGCTTGACCGTCGGGCGCCGCTCCCCCACCTCGTGCTCGGCCCAGAGCGCGGCGAACCGCGGGGAGAGCCCGAGCAGCTCGGTGACCAGCGCGGCCAGCGCCGGGTCGGCCGGGTAACGGCCGTACGCGGCCCGCAGGTCGGCCACCGTGGTCCGGGCGAAACGCAGCACCTCCGGGTCGGCCCAGTGCGACTCGGGCACGGTCCGGCCGAACATCCAGCGGACCATGCTCCGCTCGCCCGCCGGCACCGCCGACAGGTCGCCGACGAACCAGGCGGCCAGCCGGTTCCAGGCCAGAATCTCGTACGCGGCGTCGACCAGGTAGGCGGGCGTCTCCGACATCGCGTCGAGCAGGTGCCGCATCCCGGGCGGCACCTCCCGGGACGGGCCGGTCGCGTCCCGCGGGCAGTCCCCGGCGACCTGGAACAGGTACACCCGCTCGTCCCGGCTGAGCAGCAGCGCCCGGGCCAGCGCCGCGAGCACCTGCCGGGACGGATGTGGGCCGCGCCCCTGCTCCAGCCGGATGTAGTAGTCGATGGACATGCCCGCGAGCTGGGCGACCTCCTGGCGGCGCAGGCCCGGCGTGCGGCGGCGTACCCCCTCGGGGAGGCCGACCTCGGCGGGGCGCAACCGGGCGCGGCGGGTGCGCAGGAAGTTCGCCAGTTCGTCGCGGCGCAGCGTGCTCATGCCCCCCAGCCTGCCGCAACGCCGGCGGGCGAGGGTGGTACCGCCGGTACCAGCCTCGGCGGGCCTCTCCCGCCGGCCCGCGACCGGCGGCAGCCTCGACCGCATGACGACGACGATCGCCCTGATCACCGGGGCCAACAAGGGAATCGGCCTGGCCACCGCCCGGCAGCTCGGCGCGCGCGGGATGACCGTGCTGGTCGGGGCGCGCGACGCCGCGCGCGGCCGGGAGGCGGCCGACAAACTGCGCGCCGAGGGGGTGGACGCCCGCTTCGTGCCGCTGGACGTCACCGACGCGGCGTCGGTCGCCGCCGCGGCCGAGCTGGTCGAGCGGGAGTACGGCCACCTGGACGTGCTGGTCAACAACGCCGGCATCATCCGGGCCGACGGCGCCGGGCTGCCCACCGACACCACCCTGGACACGCTGCGCGAGGTGTACGAGACCAACGTGTTCGGCGTGGTCGCGGTGACCAACGCGCTGCTGCCGCTGCTGCGCCGGGCGCCGGCCGCCCGGATCGTCAACGTCTCCAGCGAGGTCGGCTCGATCGCCGTGATGACCGACCCGGAGGGCGCCCTGTTCGCGCTGACCTCGATCCCCTACCCGTCCTCGAAGACGGCGCTCAACATGATCACCGCCATGTACGCCAAGGAGCTGCGGGACACCCCGATCAAGGTGAACGCGGCCAACCCCGGCTACTGCGCCACCGACCTCAACCACCACAGCGGCTTCCGCACCGCCGAGGAGGGCGCGGAGGTCAGCGTGCACCTGGCGACCCTGCCAGCCGACGGGCCGAGCGGCCTGCTCTGGGGCTACCAGATGGACGCCGGCGGCGGCTACGGGGTGCTGCCCTGGTGAAGGTTTGACTTCGCGCGCACTCGAAGGTGGAGGGTGGGGGCCACCGTCTGACGGGGAGGACTCCATGCGTTACCGCACCATCGGCACCGACCCGGCCACCCGCCGCGAGGTCAGCGTGCTCAGCCTCGGCGCGATGCTCTTCGGCACCGCCACGGACGAGGCCACCTCGTACGCCATCCTCGACCGGTACGTCGAGGCCGGCGGCACCTTCATCGACACCTCCGACAACTACGCGTTCTGGCAGAACGGGGGCCAGGGCGGGGAGAGCGAGGAGCTGCTCGGCCGCTGGCGGCGCAGCCGGGGCGTCGGCCGCGAGGTGGTCATCGCCACCAAGCTCGGTGCCCGCCCCCTCGCCCCGGGCACCAGCTACGTGGACAACGCCGAGGGGCTGTCGGCCAAGGTGATCCGCGAGTCGGCCGAGCGCAGCCGGGAACGGCTCGGCGTGGACCGGCTCGACCTGCTCTACGCGCACATCGAGGACCGGACCGTGCCGCTGGAGGAGACGGTCCAGGGCTTCGCGGAGCTGGTCGCCGAGGGCACCGTCGGCCTGTTGGGCGCGAGCAACCACCGCGCCTGGCGGGTCGAGCGGGCCCGGGCCGTCGCCGCCGCGGCCGGCCTGCCCGGGTACGAGGTGCTCCAGTACCACCGCAGCTACCTGCCCCGGCGGCTGGACCTGCCGGGCGAGCTGGACCCGGACGGCGACGTGGGCGCGGTCGGCCCGGACCTGGCCAGCTACCTGCGGGCCGAGCCGCAGCTCACCCTGGTGGCGTACTCGCCGCTGCTCAAGGGCGCGTACGCGAAGCCGGAACGCCTCGGCGAGGAGTACGCCCTGCCGAGCACCCCGGCCCGGCTGGCGGCGCTGCGCGCGGTGGCCGACGAGACCGGGGCGACGGTCAACCAGGTGGTGCTCGCCTGGCTGCTGGGCGGGGACGTGCCGGCGATCCCGCTGGTCGGCTTCTCCTCGGTGGCGCAACTGGAGGAGAGTCTCGCGGCGGTCGACCTGGAGCTGACCCCGGAGCAGCGGACCCGGCTGGACGTGGCTCGCTAGGCGCGTAGCGAATCTCCACCGTTCAGCGCATTTCGGCTGGCCGTCCGCCTGCCGGGTGCGGCCCAAAATTGAGTATCACTCCCGACATTGTCTCTCGTTGGACCAATTGACTGTCCAGCGACGGGAAACGGGGCCCAGACACCGATGTGGACGATCTCACGGGCGACTGCCCCATGAGCACTTATCACCACAAGCGGGTCTTCGCGGTGGTGCCCGCCTACAACGAGGCGGGCACCATCGCCGACACCATCCGCGCCCTCCAGGCGCAGACCCGGCCGGTGGACCGGCTGGTCGTGGTGCCGAACAACTGCTCCGACGACACGGCCGCGGTCGCGCGGGCGGCCGGGGCCGAGGTGTGGGAGATGCCCGGTCGGAACCCGCACAAGAAGGCGGGCGCCCTCAACTGGGCCATCAACCTGCTGCTGCCGCAACTCCACGACCAGGACATGCTGCTGGTCACGGACGCGGACAGCATCCTCGCGCCCGGCGCGGTCGCCGCCGCCGTCCGCGGACTGGAGCGCCGGCGCGTCGGCGCGGTCTGCGCCGACTACCGGCTGGACCGCCAACCCCGGCTGCTGGACATCCTGCAGGGCAACGAGTACGCCCGCTTCTCCCGCTGGGTCTGGCGCAAGGGCGGCCACGCCGTCGTCCTGTCCGGGGTGGCCACCCTCTTCCCCGTCCCGGTGGTCCGGCGGATCCTGGCCGCCCGCGCCGTCGGTGACCTGCCCGGCTATCGGGGCGAGTTCTACCACCGCGACCCGGCCACCGAGGACATCGAGATGACGTTCGCGGTCCGTTCGCTGGGCTACCGCCCCCGGGTCGCCCCCGGATTCGAGGCCGTCACCGACTCCATGCCGACCATCCAGGCCCTCGTCACCCAGCGGGTCCGCTGGCAGCGCGGCATGCTCGACTCACTGCGCCTGTACGGCTTCCGCTGGTGGAATGCCGGCAACTGGCTGCGGCAGCTCGGCATCTACGCCACGTCGCTCCTCGTTCCGATCTACCTGGCCAGCCTGATCGCGGGGTGGTTCCTGATCGGTTTCGTCCCGTGGGACCCCCGTTGGCTCGCGCTCACCGCCGTGTTCGTGCTCGAACGCGCGCTGACCGTCCGCCGGCAGGGCCGGTGGGCACTGCTCACCGCCGCCGCACTGCTCCCCGAGTGGTGCTACGAGCAGGTCAGGTCGTTCGCCTACTGGCGAGCACTTGCCGAGACCGTGCGCGGAAGCGACCGCGTATGGATCAATTCCTGAAAAGAAAGGCACTCAACATGTACCAGCGTGGATGCGCCGCGGCCGCCGCCGGCTGCTCGGCCTCTCTGCCCGTCACCGGCGTCAGCATCACGTGGTCGCTGGTGGCCGGGGCGACGCTCCTGATCGCCGGCACGGCCCTGCTCCGGCTCGCCCCGAGCATCCGGAGCCGTAAGGCCCGCGCCAGCTGATCCGTCCTCCCGCGGCGCGGCGGGCCCTGGTCTCGTCGGGCAGCCCGACGGTGAACAGGCGCCCGCTGCGCGGGCCCGGCCGTACGCGGCCCGCTGACGCCGATCCTGGTCGGGCGTACCTCGGCACACCCGACCAGGACCATCGGCCCGCTCAGGCCGCCGGGGTCCGGCTCACCCGGAGGTCGAGCGTCAGCGTGCCGGTGGCCGGGACCCTGACCCGCTTCGCCCCGGCGGGGTCGGCAACGCCGTCGTACCAGCCGGCGTAGCTGGCGAACCCACCCCACTGCCAGGCGACGGTGACGGCCTGCCGGCCAAGCACCCGCACCTCGTACCGGCCGTCGTAGTCCCACACCGACCCGACCACCTCGCCGGTCCCGGCGTTGTGGAAGGTCAGCGTCGCGCTGACCGGGCGTCCCTCGGGGTCGGTCAGCCCACCGGTCACGAGGGTGCCGCGCTTCAGTGCCGGGCTGTAGGCCGTGCTGCGACCGGCCCGGACGGTCACCGTACTCGCCTCACCCCGGGTGGCGACCCCGCCCGACCACTGGAGGGCGTGGTCGGATGTGGTGAACAAGAGCGGCCAGCGGTAGGGGCCGAGCCAGTCGATCCGGTAGGTGCCCTGACCGTCCAGGTAGGTGCCCCAGCTGAGGTAGGACAGGCCCGAGGAGTGGGCGAGGGAGACCTCGCCCGAGGTGACCGGCGCACCGGTGGCGGCGCTGGTCACCGTGCCGGTGATGACCCCGGCCCGGTCGAGGCGGATCGGCGGAACGGTGACGGTCCGGCCGGCGGCGAGGGTGACGGTGCCGGCCCTCGCCGGGTCGCCCGTGCCGCCGGTGGCGCCGACCCACTGCGCCCCGTACGGCGAGCCGCCGGTCGGACGGACGAAGAGGTTCCAGGAACCGGCCTCGACGTTGTCGAGCCGGAGGCGCCCCGTGCTGTCGGAGCAGGCCAGCGGGCCGACGCTGGGCAGTTCTCCGGTGCCGGCCGGCGCGACCGTCGCGCACGCTCCCGCGACCGGCGCCCCGGTTGCGGCGTCGACCACCGTCGTCTCGACGTGGGCGGCGGGCGTCAGATCGACGACCGCGGCGGCGGGGTCGCCCTCGGTCACGTTCACCATGGCGTCGGTGGCCAGGTGGTTGCCGTCCTCGGTGTAGACCCGGATCGTCTGCGGGCCGGGGACGAGCCGGGGAATGGTGATCTCGGTGTCGTCGCAGTTGCCGCCGCGGCCGTCGGCGTACGCGCAGACCCGGGTGATCGGCGCGCCCGTGATCGCGTCCCGCGCCCGCACGGTGATCGGGCTCGGCGGGAGCAGCCGCTCGGCGACCTCCGTCGTGCCCCCCGCGGTCACGCGGAACGCCTCGGCCTGGGCGTAACCGGTCTTCCCGGGCACCCATTGCCGGAGCCCATCGTCCGGCAGGTCGGGGTCGTAGTAGGCCGGGGTGATCAGAATCTTGTAGTCGTTGGCCGGCACCTCCACGCTGAGCTGCCCGGACTCGTCGAGCACCAGGTAGTTGCCGTAGCTGTCGTCGGTGGCCGCCACCTGGACGCTGCCCCGGGCGGGCGCGCCGTCCGGCTGGCTCACGGCGAGCCGGAGGGTTCCGACATCCTGCTCCTGGGCGGCGGAGGCGGCGGTGGCCGGTAAGGCGGCGGCCAGCGCCGCGACGGTGAGCGTGGCGAGACTTCGACGTGCGATGGACACAGGGGTCCCCTCTCCGGTCGGTACGCGACGGGGACCCGCGTGGCAGCAGACGAGACACGCTCCCCCGTGCGTCATGTGCCGCCGGCAGCGTATGGCGACCGGCAGGTCACCGACTGTCGGCGACCCGGCACCCGACGACGGGTGGCGCACCCCCTGTGCGAAGACGCAAATCGGTCGAGCCCGCCCGGTCACCCTTCTCTCGTCAGCGCGATGCGCCAGTCGTTCGACCGCATGAGGTGCCCCGGCGGGTACTCGAACTCCGTCTCGCCGAGCAGCGTGAACCCGGCCTTGCGGCACACCGCGTTCGACGCCGGATGGTCCACCGACGGGTAGGCGTGCGCGAAGCGCCGGTCGCCGTGCGCCGCGGCCTCCGCGATCAGCGCCCGCACCGCCGCGCTCGCCAGCCCCCGCCCCTGGTACGCCGGCAGGATCGCCCAGCCCATCTCGTAGACCGGCTCGCCGCGCCACTCCCGCGCCCAGTAGCCGACGCTGCCCACCTTCGTCCCGTCGGGCAGCCCGACGGTGAACATGTGCCCGCTGCGCGGGCCCGGGCCGCGCAGGTAGCGCTCGTGCCGGGCGAGCACCTGCTCGTCGGTCTCCGGGCCACCGGTGTGCGCCCGTACCTCCGGCGCGTTGAGCTGCCGCAGCAGCGCCAGATCGTCGGCGCTCCACCGCGCGAGGCGTACCTCGGTCATGCCGTCCCCCTTGGTTCCGGCACCGATTGAAGCAGCCACCCCCGACACGCGTCCGCCAGATCGGATCTGGCGGGCCGCCGGGCGGCGTCTGGCGCCTGCGGGATGAGGCCCGACACCAACGGGAGGGGAGCATGACGCCGTTGCGGCTCGCCGTGATCATCGGCAGCACCCGGGAGGGGCGGATCGGCGACCGGATCGGTCGCTGGTTCGCCGCACAGGCGCGGCAGCGCGAAGAGCTGGCGCTGACCGTGCTCGACCTGGCCGGATACGACTTCCCGGCCAGCCTGCCCGCCGAGCCGACACCGGCGATGCGGTCGTTCGCCCAGGAGGTGAACCGCGCGGAGGCGTTCGTCGTGGTCACCCCCGAGTACAACCACAGCTTCCCGGCCTCGTTGAAACAGGCGATCGACTACGCCTACGACGAGTGGCAGGCCAAGCCGGTCGGGTTCGTGTCCTACGGCTGCCGGTCGGTCGGCCTGCACGCGGTCGACCAGCTGCGGACCGTGTTCACCGCCCTGCACGCGATGACCGTGCGGGACACCGTCGGCGTCGACCTGCTCGACGGCGAGCCCACGGGGCGGGTCGAGGAGCAACTCCGGCAGGACGCCCGGGTGCTCCTCGACGAGCTCTGCTGGTGGGGCCTGGCGCTGCGCGAGGGCCGCGCGGCGCGACCGTACGTCTCCTGAGAACACCGACGAAGAGAGGTAGTGATCATGAGTAACCGGAACACCGGCCCGGCCGTCGAGGCCGACGGCCTGGTCCGGTCGTTCGGCTCGACCCGAGCGCTCGACGGCCTGGACCTCCAGGTCCCCGCCGGCACCGTCTACGGGCTGCTCGGGCCGAACGGCGCCGGCAAGACCACCGCGGTGCGGGTGCTGGCCACGCTGTTGCGTCCGGACGGCGGGCGGGCCCGGGTGTTCGGGCACGACGTCGTCACCGAGGCGGACGCGGTCCGCGCCCGGGTCAGCCTGACCGGCCAGTACGCCTCGCTCGACGAGGACCTGACCGGTGCGGAGAACCTGGTCCTGCTGGGCCGGCTGCTCGGCCTGGGCCGGCCGGCGGCCCGGCAGCGGGCCGACCGCCTGCTCGCCGCGTTCGGGCTGACCGAGGCGGCCGGCCGGCAGGTGAAGAAGTACTCGGGCGGGATGCGGCGGCGGATCGACATCGCGGCGAGCATCCTCAACACCCCGGACCTGCTCTTCCTGGACGAGCCGACCACCGGGCTGGACCCGCGCAGCCGCAACCAGGTGTGGGAGATCATCCGGGCGGTGGTCGCGCACGGCACCACGGTGCTGCTGACCACGCAGTACCTGGACGAGGCCGACCAGCTCGCCGGCCGGATCGCGGTGGTCGACCACGGCCGGGTGATCGCGGAGGGCACCCCGGGCGAGCTGAAGTCGTCGGTCGGTTCCGGCACCGTCCACGTACGACTGCGCGACGCCGGCGAGCGGCCGCGGGCCGAGCAGGTGCTGCGGGTGGCGCTGGGCGTGCCGGTGCAGCCGGAGGCGGACCCGGTGGTGCTCACCGCCCGGGTCGGCGAGGACGGCACCGACCTGGAGGCCGGCGAGCAGGCCGCGCGGGCCCTCGGTGAGCTGGCCCGGGCCGGCATCGTGGTGGACGACTTCTCCCTCGGCCAGCCCAGCCTGGACGAGGTGTTCCTGGCCCTGACCGACCACCCCGCCGTGTCGACGGACGAGCGGGACGACGAACTGGAGGCGGCCCGATGAGCGACACCGCGACCACGACCGGGCGGCCCCCGTCCGTCTACGTGCCCTCCGCCGAGGCGCTGGCGACGGTCCTCGCCCCGGGCGAGCGGCCGCCGAGGCCGGGCGCGCTGTCGGCGTCGCTGACCTTCGGCTGGCGGGCGATGCTGAAGATCAAGCACGTGCCGGAGCAGCTCTTCGACGTGACCGCGTTCCCGATCATCATGGTGCTGATGTTCACCTACCTGTTCGGCGGCGCGCTCGCCGACAGCCCGCGGGACTACCTGCAGTTCTTCCTGCCGGGCATCATGGTGACCAGCGTCGTGATGATCACCATGTACACCGGCGTCGGGCTGAACAACGACATCGAGAAGGGCGTCTTCGACCGGATCCGCACCCTGCCGGTCTGGCGGCCGGCCGCGCTGGTCGGCATGATCTTCGGCGACGTGCTGCGCTACGTGCTCGCCGCGCTGGTGATCCTCGGCGTGGGTCTGGTGCTCGGGTTCCGGCCCGCCGGCGGGCCGCTCGGGGTGCTCGCCGGCATCGGCCTGCTGGTGGTCTTCTCGTTCGCGTTCTCCTGGGTCTGGACGTTCTTCGGCCTGGTGCTGCGCAGCGAGAAGTCGGTGATGGGGGTCAGCATGATGGTGCTGTTCCCGCTGACCTTCCTGAGCAACGTCTTCGTCGACCCGGCCACCATGCCGGGCTGGCTCCAGGCGTTCGTCAAGGCCAACCCGGTCACCCACCTGGTGGCGGCCGTACGCGCCGCGATGGGCGGGTCGACGGACGCCACGAACACCATGTGGCTGCTGTTGTGGAGCGCCGGGTTCGTGGTCGTCTTCGGCACGCTGACCATGTACCGCTACAACCGCCGCTGAACCGACGGGACGACGGGGGTGTCGCCGCCGCGACACCCCCGTCGTCGTCCCGCCCTACCGGACGCGGTTCGCCCACTGCCAGTTGTGCACGAATCCGTGCTTGACACCGCCGAAGAAGTACGCCCACACGGGGCTCGTGGCGTACGGGCCGATCTCGTCGAACATGGCCTTCGCCTCGTCCCGGCGGTCGGACAGCGAGTAGGCGAGGGCGAGCCAGTTGCGGCACACCATCGCGTCGCCGTGCCGGGGCGGGCCGGCCGCTCGCCACTTCGCCGCGCAGGCGTCGTACTCCTGGCGCACCTCCGGGCGCTGGAAGTACCGGCGGCAGGCCAGCACCCCTTCCGGGGTGGGGGTGCCCCAGTTGAACTCGCGCATCGCGTATTCGAAGTGCGCGAACAGGGGAAGCAGCGTGACCGCCGTCCCGGGCGGGGCGGCGGCCGCGGTGGCCCGGGCCAGGCCGAACATCTCCTCGTGCGAGCCGTACCACTTCTCGCAGAGGAAGCTCACCGCCGCCAGGTGGACCCCCAGGTTGAACGGGTCACGGCGCCGCGCCTCGGTGAACGCCTGGTGGAACTCCGCCTGCCGCGACCGGCCGTCGGAGAACATCGCCCACAGCACGTCGATCCACGGCACCGGATCGTGGGGCGCGAGGGCGATGGCCCGGCGCGCGGCGACCGCGGCCTGGGCCGACAGCTCGGCGAACCCCTGGAACTGCTCCTGAGTCGTCTGGCTGGCCGGGGCTGAACCCCGCGCCCGGCCCGCTCGTTCCGCGAGCGTGGCGGCGAGGAGGACGGCGGCGGTCGGATCGTCGGGAGCGGACACCAGCCAGGCGTCCAGCCACGTGTCGTCGGCGGCGGCGTCGCTGAGGACGGAGACCCGGCGGGCGCGGCGTTCCCAGTCGGAGCCGGCGGCCTCGATCACGTCGCGGGCGGCACGCCAGTCGGCGGACGCCTTGTCCCGCGCGGCACGCAGCTCCAGGTCGTCGAGGGCTCGGTCCAGGTCGACGGCCGGCTCGACCGGCCGCTGACCACGGCTGAAGAGGTTCCGGAACATCGAGGGAGCATATGCCGCTCGGACCGGCCGTGGTGGTCGGGCCGGTCCGGTAGCTGATCATCGTCGATCCGGGCCGTGGCCTCAGCGGCCGGCTGCCTCACCAGCCTCGGACAGGCGCCAGGACACGGGCTCCGCGGGCAGGTAGCGGCAGGAGCTGCCGGTGGAGACGGTGGCCCGCAGATGCGTGGCGAGCGCCGGATGCTGATCGTCCAGCCGGCGCAGCGTGTCACGGATCCGAGCCGTCACCGCCTTGCGGGCCCGCTCGGCCTCGTCGCCGAGCCGGCGGGTGCGCCCGGCCAGCCCGGCCGCGGCGCGCAGCTCGGCCAGCAACGCGGTGCGCTCAGCGTCCAGGGCCGCCACCTTCCGGTCGTCGCCCCGGACGGCGGCCCGGTCGATCTCGTTGTCGAGCCGTTGCAGGTGGCGCCGGTAGCGGGCCTTGGCCTCGTCGTCGAGGACCGGGTCACCACCGAGCCGCCGGGCCGCGACCAGCTCCGGCCCGGCGGCGGGGTCGAGCAGCTCGACCGCAGGCACGTCGACGCCGGGCCGGCTCAGCAGCAGGCGCAGGTCGTGCAGGCCCTTGGCATCGGGCAGGTACGCCACCGTGCCGCCGTACGCGAGCCGCCACACGGCCCCGTCCCGCCTGAACTCCGGCTCGGCGTCGGCCTCCGCCTCACCGGCCCGCTGACCGCTCACGACACCGGAACCGGCCGCGACCAGCTGGCCCCCTCCAGCCGGCGCAGCGACGACGTGGCCCGCTCCGGCCGGCGCCGGCGCAGCGACGACGTGGCCCGCCGCGACCGGTGCCGGCGTCGGGACGGTCAGGTCCGCGTCCAGTGGTCGTGCCACGGGTCCGGCGGCGACGGGAGCCGGCGCGTCCACCTCGCCCAGACGGTGCAGCACCTGGGTCATGCCGAGCGCCCGCGCCTCGGCCACCGTCTCGGCGCGCAGCCGGGCGGCCGCGGCCGCGTCGCCGGCCCGTCCCCGGCCGGTCAGGGCGGCCACCAGCCCGGCCCGGCTGAGCAACGACCACGGCCGGGCGCCCATCCGGTCGGCGGCGGCGCGGGCCGCCGTGTACCCGGCGACCGCGTCGTCCCAGCGCTGCTCGGCGGCGTCGACGGCGGCCAGCCAGAGGTCGACCGGCCCGCTGATGTCGCAGCCGAAGAACGCGGCCATCCAGCCGCCCCGGTGCGGCTCCAGCGCCGCCCGCGCCTCGGCGCAGCGGCGGGGATCCGCGCCGGCGGCCGCCGCCTGCGCCCGCAGGCGCAGCCACAACGGCGACACCGGCCGGGGGTACGTGGTGCCGGCGGCCTCGATCCCGGCGGTGAGCCGCAGGACGGTCTCCGTGTCGCCGCGCTCGGCCGCCGTGATCGCCCGGAGCAGCTCCCGCTGCGGGTGGCCGGCTGCCTCCGGCCCGTCGAGCAGGGCCTCCGCCTCGGCCAGGCGACCGTGGAGCAGCAGCAGGGACCAGCGCAGGTGCTGGCCCATGAAGGCGTGATCGGAGTGCTCCCACTCGCCGTACCCGTCCATCTCGGCGAAGTGCGCGGCGGCCGCGGCGAAGTCGCCGCGGAAACCAGCGATGATGCCGCTGTCGATGGCCGCCGCCATCCGCTGCCGGGCGACCTCGCCCTGCCGGCAGCCGTCGACGAACGCGGTGTGCTCGTGCTGGTAGCCCGGGTCGCCCAGTTCGAGCAACGCGACCCAGCGCAGCGAGGTCGCCCACAGCTCGGTCTCCCGGTCGCCGGTGCGGCGGGCCACCTCCCGGATCTCCGCGGTGACCACGGCCCGGTCCTCGGCGGTGCCGAGCCCCCAGGTGGTGTCGTGCCGCGCCCACAGGCTGAAGGTGAGCGCCTCGTCGTCGCGGCCGTGCCGGGCAAGCGTCTCGGTGGCCGTGATCAGGTCGGTGACCAGGGCGCTCGTCCCCCGCCCCGGCTCCGGCTCGCCGATCAACCGCCGGTACGCCTCGCGGACCAGCCCGTCGGCGTCGGTGCGGCGGCGGGCGGGCGCCTCCTGCCGGTGGGCGGTGAGCGCGACGCGGGCCAGCACCGCCGGCTCATCGAGCGAGCGGGCCAGGGTCGCGGCGTCGCCGAGCAACCGCTCGGCCTCGTCCTGCGACCCGACGTGGTGCAGCAGTTGGGCCAGCTCCAGCAGGACCTTGACCCGGCGGGCCGGCTCGTCGGCGACCTCCAGCGCGCGACGGAAGTGCTGCGCCGACTCCTCCACGGCCAGCCGGCCGCCGGCCTCCCGGGCGGCGGCGACCAGCAGCTCGACGGCCCGCCCCGGGTCGAGGTCGGCACCGGCGAGCCAGGCGTGGCGGGCCAGGTCGGCCGGGATGAGCCGCTCGGCGAGCGCCGCGGACCGGTCGACGGCCCGGACCACCGCGGCGTGCCGGGCCCGGCGCTCGGCGTCGGCCAACCCGTCGTAGAGGGTCTCCCGGACCAGGTCGTGCGCGAAGGCGAACCGGCCGCCGCCCCGGGCCAGCACGAGCCGGGCGGTGGCCGCGCGGTCGAGCAGCCGGTCCACCTGCGCGACCGGGCCGGGCAGGCAGGCGGCGAGGACCTGGCGGTGGAAGTCGCGGCCGAGCACGGCGGCCACGGTGAGCGCCTCGACCACCGGGGCGGGCAGCTGGTCGAGCCGGCGGCGCACCGCCTCCCGTACGCCGGGGGCGATGGTGGTGGCCAGGCCGTCGGTGTGCCACAGCCGGGCGGTCTGCTCGACGAAGAACGGGTTGCCGCCGGTGCGCCGGTGCACCTCGTCGACGAGGTCGGCGCCCGGTTCCCGCCCGGCGGTGCGGCGAATCAGCGCGGCCACCTCGTCGCGGGCCAGACCGGCGAGGGTGATGGTGGTGGCCTTGGCGGTCAGCGGCAGCAGCAGCGGCCGGAGCCGGTGGTCGCCGGACTCGACCTCGGCGTCGCGGTAGGTGCCGACCAGCAGCAGCCGCTCGAACCAGGTGTGCTGGGTGGCGAACTGGAGCAGCCGCATCGAGGCCGGATCGGCCCAGTGCAGGTCGTCCAGGACGACCACCACCGGCCGGTGCTGGGCGACGGCAACCAGCGCGGTGGTCACGGCGTCGTGCAGGGCGAACTCCGCCTGACCGCCGTCGTCGGCCGGCTCCGCCCCGGCCGGGTCGGCGCCGGTGCGCTCGCCGAGCAGCGCGGCGAACCCGGGCCCGGCGGCCGCCTGCGCCCGGGCCCAGTCGTCGGGCCAGCGACCCAGGCGGCGCAGCACCTGCACCCACGGCCAGTAGCCGGGTGCGCTGTCGGAGTCCCAGCAGGCGGCGCCGAGCACCAGCGCCCCGCGCCGGCGGGCATCGTCGGCGGCGGCGCTCACCAGCGTGGTCTTGCCGATGCCCGGCTCGCCGGTGACCAGCACCAGGCCGCCGTGGCTGGCGGTCACCCGGTCCACTTCGGCGCGCAGCAGGGCCGCGGGGTGCTCCCGCCCGATGATGGCCTCGCCGAACCGCGGCTCCATGACCTCCCGACGGTAGTCGATCGGTCCGACAACGCGGCACCGCTGCCGCGCCACAGCCGGGCACGGACCGGGGGTCAGAGGACTGCCCCGCTGCCGCGGAGGTCGCTGCCGTCCGTCGGATTCCGGTGGTCGTCCAGACGGCGGCGGGCCTCGGCCGACGCCGCCAGGTCGGCGATGACTAGCGGCGGAGGCAGCGGGTAACCGCGGTCCATGGGTAGCCACAAGCAGAACAAGCACGATCCGGGCGGCCAGTCGGCGCGAGCGGGGCGGAACCCGGGCAGCGGCGCACCGGGCCGCCAGGGCTCGGGGATGGAACGGACGGGGAAGCGGCACCAGTTGCACACCAGCACCGGGGCCGGGGGCAGCGAGCGTGATCAGGGCCGGGCCAAGGTCGAGGGCGCCCAGCGGGTCCAGCGGCAAGGGAACAGCTAGAGATGCCCGCGTTCCTGCTGCGCTCCATCTACACCGTCGAGGGGATCAACGGGCTCACCCGCGACGGTGGCAGCAAGCGCGCCGAGGTGGTCCGGAAGATGGTCGAGGAGGCCGGCGGGCAGATGCTGTCGATGCACTTCGCCTTCGCTGACGACGACACGTACGTGCTGTGCGACCTGCCCGATCACCGCACCGCCGCCGCGCTGGCCATGCGCATCGGCGCGGCCGGCGGGCTGCGGAGCCGGGTCACCCCGTTGCTGACCCCGACCGAGGTCGACGAGGCCACCAGGACGCCGACCGACTACACCGCCCCGGGCGACTGAGTTCGATCCCGAGGGCTGGACTTACCGATTGATAAGGATGACTGGGTTTCCCTAGCATCCGCACCATGCGTGCCCGTCGTGTCACCGTCGGCGCGGTCGCCGTGCTGGCGGCCCTGCTCGCCGCCGGCGTCGCCCACGCCGACGACAGCCCGGCCCTCACCACGCCCGGCGCGTCGGTGGTGGTCGCCAACGAGCCGCACCGGCTCGCGCTCTCCTGGACACCGTCCACCTGGCGCGACCCCGCCCGGCAGGAGCCGGTCACCTACGACGTGCGCGCGCAGGTCGGCCCGAACGCGTACCGGGGGCTGGGCACCACCGACTCCACCGCCATCACGCTGACCGGCCTGGCGCCCGGCACCAGCTACCGGATCGCCGTGCAGGCGTACGCGCCCGGCGGCTACTCCGACACCTCGCCGGTCACCGTGGTCCGCACCGCGTACGGCCGGGCGAAGGTCGGCTATCTCAACCTGGACTGGTCGCCGACGAACAACCAGGCGCAGTTCGCCCTCCAGGTCACCAACACCGGCGCGACGTCCCTCGACCTCACGACCGTCCGGGTGCGCTACCACCTGCGCTTCGAGGACGGCAACCCGTCGCTGGCGATCGAGTGCGACTGGGCGGCGCTGGGCTGCGGCACGGTCCGGCGCACTCTTCAGTACTTCCTGCCGCCCGCCCCGCCGCCGGGTCCCACGCCGAGCCCCACGCCGACGGTCTACCCGGTTCCCGGCACTCCGGTCCCCGGCTGGGTCGAGCTGACCTTCACCGCGGGCGTGCTGGCTCCCGGCGCCTCCTCCGGGCCGATCCAGCTCCGGCTGCACCGCCCGACCTGGACCGACCTCGACGAGCGGGACGACCCGAGCTGGCGGGCCGCCACCGGCACCTGGGCCGACAACGACCACGTCACCCTGGACGTCGACGGAGTCCGCGAGTTCGGCGACACCTGGTCCTGAGGATCAGCGGGCGTCGGTTACCGCGTGCGAGCAGGCAGTCGATCAAGCGGCGGTGAGCACCCTCAGGGGCGCGCGGCGGCGGGCAGTACGCGTGCCGGCTGGGCGGGGACGGCGGCGCCCAGGGGCGGCAGGGTCACCGTCACCACGAGCCCGCCGCCGGGCCGGGGATGGGCGTGCACGGCACCGCCGTGTGCCTGGGCCACCGCCCGCACGATCGACAGGCCCAGCCCGAAGCCCCGCCCGGCGCCGGCCCGGTCCGGCGCGCCGTTGCGCTGGGGTGCGGCCACCCGGTCGTGGTGGAGCCGCCGGAACGGCTGGAAGATCGTCTCGATCTCGTAGCCGGGCACCACGGGCCCGGTGTTGGCCACGACCAGGGTGGCGCGGCCGTCGACGGTGCCGGTGTGCACGTCGATCTCACCGCCGGCCGGCAGGTTGTGCCGGACCGCGTTCTCCACCAGGTTCTGCGTCAGCCGCTCCAGCAGCACCGGGTCACCGGCCGTGGCGGCGGGCGCGAGCCGACGGCGTACGGTCGGCCCCGGCGTGCCGGTCACCTGGTCGAGGAGGTGGCCGGCGATCTCGGCGAGGTCGACCGGGGTGCGGTCGACCACCCGCTGCTCCGAGTCGGCCAGGGTGAGCAGCCCGTCGATGAGCCGCTCGTGGCGTTCGTTGACCGCCATGAGGGTCTCCCCGAGCTGCCGCAGCTCGGCGGAGGCACCCGGCCGGGACATCGCCACCTCCAGCAGCGACCGGTTGAGCGCGAGCGGGGTACGCAGCTCGTGGGACGCGTTCGCCACGAACCGACGCTGGCCGTCGAAGGACCGGTCGAGCCGCTCCAGCATGAGGTCGAAGGTGTCGGCCAGTTCCTTCACCTCGTCGCGCGGCCCTCGCAGCGCGATCCGCTCGTGCAGCCCCCGGCCACCGCCGTCGGCGGCCGCGATCCGCCGGGCGGTGCCGGTGATCTGGTGCAGCGGCTGCAACGCCCGTCCGGCGATCAGCCAGCCGAAGCCGAGGGCGACCACCGAGATCAGCAGGAGCGCGACCCCGCCCTGGGTGAGCAGCGACTCCAGCGCGTTCCGCTTCGCCTCGTCCTGGGCCTCCCGGAGCAGGATGCGTACCTGCTCGATCGAGCCCGGGCCGGGCACCTTGCCGAACGGGGCGGCCTGGACCACGTCGGCCTTGGCGATCACGCCCGTCAGCGGCTCCCGCATCCGCTGGTCCACCAGCACGTACGTGACGGCGAGCAGGACCACGCCGGCGAGCAGCAGGAGCCCGCCGTGCACCAGGGTCAGGCGCGCCCGGATGGTCAGTCGTTTCACCTGATCTGATACCCCACTCCCGGCACCGTCTCGACCACCTGCGGGTCGCCGAGCTTGCGGCGCAGCTTCATCATGGTCACCCGCACCACGTTGGTGAACGGGTCGATGTGCTCGTCCCAGACCCGGTCCAGCAGCTCCTCGGCGGAGACCACCGCCCCGCCGGCCCGCACCAGCTCCGCGAGCACGGCGAACTCCTTGCGGGACAGCGCGACGTACCGGCCGTCGCGGTAGACCTCCCGGCGGGCCGGGTCGACCACGATGCCGGCCCGGCTCAGCCTCGGCGGGACCGCCGGCCGGGCCCGGCGGGCCAGCGCGTGCACCCGGGCGGAGAGTTCGACAAGCGCGAACGGTTTGACCAGGTAGTCGTCGGCGCCGAGGGCCAGCCCGGCCACCCGTTCCCGGACGGCCGCGGCGGCGGTCAGCATGAGCACCCGGGTCTCCGCGCCGCTGTCCACCACGGCCCGGCACACGTCGTCGCCGTGCACCACCGGCAGGTCCCGGTCGAGCACCACCACGTCGTAGTCGGTGACGCCGAGCCGTTCCAGCGCCGCGTCCCCGTCGTACGCGACGTCCACGGCGAACGCCTCCCGCCGCAGCCACTCCGCGATGGAGTCGGCCAGCAGCGTCTCGTCCTCGACCACAAGCACCCGCACGTCCCCCATGGTGCCGCGCCCGCGGATAACGCCGGCGTTAACGCCTGCGGTTACGCCCGGGATACCGCCGCTGCGGTCGACTCGTCCGTATCGGCCGGCGATCGGCGCCGGCCGGAGGGAAGGAGTTGTGCCATGCGCCGACGATTGTCGGGCACACTGCTCGTCCTGCCCCTGCTGCTGGGTCTGGCGGCCGCCGGCTGCGCGGGTGCCGACCCGGACGGGGAGCGGGTGGCCACGGCCGGGGGCGGCGGTGCGGGCGGCGCGTCGCCCAGCGCCAGCGTCGCCCCGGTCAGCGACGAGGACCGGCAGCGCGAGTTCGCCCGGTGCATGCGGGAGAACGGGGTGCCGGATTTCCCGGACCCCGAGCCCGGTGAGGGCGGCGGTTTCCGCATCCGGATGCCCGCGGGGACCGACAAGGGGAAGGTCCAGGCGGCCATGGAGCAGTGCCGCAGCCTGATGCCCAACGGTGGCAAGGCGCTCAAGCTCGACCCCGAGCAGGTGGAGAAGGTGCGGAAGCTGGCCCGGTGCATGCGGGAGAACGGGGTGCCGGACTTCCCGGACCCGGGCCCGGACGGCAGCATCGAGCTGAAGGCCGGCGCCGGCATCGACCCGGAGAACCCGACCACCCGCGCCGCCCTGGAGAAGTGCCGCGAGGACGGGGCGCCGCTGCTGATGAAGAGGACTTCATGAGCGCGAGGAGTGAGCCGGGCTTCGCGAGCCCCGCGGTCGCGAACAACAGCGGCCCCGTGAGCGCGGGCACCACCGCGCCGGCCGATACGACCACCATCGCCATCCCACCGGCCGCCGGGCGCAGCCGTCGTCGCCGCCGGGCGCGTACCCCGTTGGTGGTGGCCTCGGCGGTGGTGGTCGCCGCCGCGGCGGGCGTCACGGCCGCGGTGGCGGCCGGTGGCCGCGACGGGGGTACGCCGGCCCGCGGCGACCTGCCGCCGGCGACCGCCCCGGTCAGCCGGCAGACCCTGGTCGACGCGGAGAGCTTCGACGGGACGCTCGACTACGGCGCCAGCCACAGCGCGGCGCCGCGCACCGGCGGCACCGTCACCTGGCTGGCCGCCACCGGCAGCCAGGTAACCCGGGGCAGGCCGCTGTTCGCGGTCGACGACGCCAAAGTCGTGCTGCTGTACGGCAGCCTGCCGGCGTACCGGACCCTGGGTCCGGGCGTGTCCGGCGACGACGTGCGTCAGTTCGAGCGGAACCTGAAGGCGCTGGGCTACTCCGGGTTCACCGTCGACGACGAGTACACCTCGGCCACGGCCGAGGCCGTGCGGGACTGGCAGGAGGACCTCGGCGTGCCCGAGACCGGCCGGGTCGAGCTGGGCCGGGTGGTCTACGCCGACGGCGCGGTCCGGGTGGAGAGCCACGAGGCGGAGGTCGGCGCCCCGGCCCAGCCCGGGCAGTCGGTCCTGACCTGGACCGGCACCACCCGGGTGGTGACCGTGTCCCTCGACGTGGACGACGAGCGGCTGGCGAAGAAGGGTGCCAGGGTGACCGTCACCCTGCCCGACGGGAAGGAGGTCGCCGGCACGGTCGCCGGCACCGAGACGGTGATCGAGACCGGCGCCGAGGGCGGGGCGGGCGGCCAGGGCGACCCGGAGACGAAGATCGAGGTCACCGTGACGGTGGCCGACCCCCGTGCGTTGACCGGCTTCGACCAGGCCTCGGCCAAGGTCGCGTTCACCGCCGCCGAGCGCCGCGACGTGCTCACCGTGCCGGTCGCCGCGCTGCTCGCGCTGGCCGAGGGCGGCTACGGCGTGCAGCTCGTCGAGGGCGCCACCACCCGGATCGTGGCGGTGGAGACCGGGTTGTTCGCCGCCGGCCGGGTGGAGGTCTCCGGCGCGGGGCTCACCGAGGGGGCGACCGTGGGGATGCCGACGTGACCGGCGAGACGGTCGTCGAGCTGACCGACGTGACCAAGGTCTACCCGGGCGGCGTACGGGCCCTGGACGGGGTGTCGCTGACCGTCCGGTCCGGCGAGCTGGTGGCCATCGTCGGCCCCTCCGGGTCGGGGAAGTCCACCATGCTGCACCTGATCGGCACCCTGGACCGCCCGTCCGCCGGCCGGGTACGCATCGACGGGCACGACGTGGCCGCGCTCGGTGACCGGCAGCTCTCCGCGCTGCGGTCCACCCGGATCGGCTTCGTCTTCCAGCAGTTCCACCTCGCCCCGAACGTGCCGGTGCGGGACAACGTCGCCGACGGGCTGCTCTACGCGGGCGTACCCCTTCGGGAGCGGCGGCGGCGCGCGGAGGCCGCGCTGGCCCGGGTGGGCCTGGGGCACCGCCTGGACCACCGGCCGCACGAGCTGTCCGGCGGCGAGCGGCAGCGGGTGGCGATCGCCCGCGCGGTGGTGGGCGCGCCCGCGCTGCTGCTCGCGGACGAGCCGACCGGCAACCTGGACTCGGCGTCCGGCGCCGGGGTGCTGGCGCTGCTGCGGGACCTGCACGCCGCCGGGACCACCATCGTGGTGATCACCCACGACCTGGAGGTCGCGGCCGGCCTGCCCCGCCGGGTCCAGATGCGCGACGGCCGGATCGTGGCCGACCACCGACCGGTGGGGGTGCCGGCATGAGCGGCCCGGTCCGGCTGGCGCCCGCCCGGCTCCGCCCCCGGGACGTCCTGCGGGTCGGCGGCGTCGGGCTGCGCACCCGGCCGCTGCGGGCGTTCCTGTCGGCGCTGGGCATCGCGATCGGGATCGCCGCCATGGTGTCGGTGGTCGGGATCTCGGCGTCGTCCCGGGCGGAGCTGGACCGCACGCTGGCCGAACTCGGCACCAACCTGCTCACCGTCGGTCCGGGCAACACGCTCTTCGGCGACGACGCCCAGCTCCCGGCGGAGTCGGTGGCGATGATCGGGCGGATCGGCCCGGTGCGGGAGGTCGCCGCCACCGGGCTGCTGGCCGACGCCCGGGTGTACCGCTCGGACCTGATCTCCCGGGGCGAGAGCGGCGGGATCGCGGCCCGCGCCGCGGGCCTGGAGCTGCGCGACACGGTCGGGCTGGAGGTGGTCAGCGGCACCTGGCTGAACGCCGCCACCGCCCGCTACCCGGCGGTGGTGCTCGGCGCCACCACGGCCCGGCGGCTCGGCGTCGGCGCGGCCGGGCCGGACGTGCGGATCCAGCTCGGTGGGCGCTGGTTCACCGTGGTGGGGATCCTGGCGCCCGCGCCGCTCGCGCCGGAGCTGGACCTGTCGGCGCTGGTCGGCTGGGAGGCCGCGAGGTCGTACCTCGACTTCGACGGGCACCCGACCACGGTCTACACCCGGACGTCGGAGACCGCGGTCGAGGCGGTACGCGCGGTGCTCGCCGCCACGGCGAACCCGGAGGCGCCGAACGAGGTGAAGGTCGCGCGCCCCTCGGACGCGCTCGCCGCGAAGCAGGCCACCGACGAGGCGTTCACCGGGCTGCTGCTCGGCCTCGGCGCGGTCGCCCTGCTGGTGGGGGGCGTGGGGGTGGCGAACACCATGGTGATCTCGGTGCTGGAGCGGCGCCCGGAGATCGGTCTGCGCCGGTCGCTCGGGGCGACCCGCGGGCAGGTCCGTACCCAGTTCCTGGCGGAGTCGCTGCTGTTGTCCGCCCTCGGCGGGCTCGGCGGGGTCCTGCTGGGCAGCGCGGTCACGGCGGGCTACGCGTTCTCCCGGTCCTGGCCGGCGGTGGTGCCGCCCTGGGCGCTCGGCGGCGGGATCGGCGCGACCCTGCTGATCGGGGCCCTCGCGGGGCTCTACCCGGCGATCCGCGCGGCGCGGCTCGCACCGACCGAGGCGCTCGCCACGCCGTGAGCGCCGGCCGGCGGGCGTGGCCGGTGACCGGTCACGCCCGCCGGCCGTTTCACCCGGATCCTCCCGGGTATCCGGGTCGCCCGGCCGGGCCGCCGTCCCGCGACGACCCGCCGGGCGGCGGTCGTCGCGTGAGGTCGGGTATCGGGGCAGGTTCGGGGGACGCATGCGCGCGCTGCTGAACGTCGTGGCGTGGGTGGTCGCCGCCCTGCTCCTGGCGTGGCTCGCCGGGCCGTTCTTCCGGTGGGCGTGCCGGACCCGCTACGGGTGGATCATCAAACCGGTCTACGAGGCGTGCCGCCGGCCCGCGGTGGCCGTCCTGGTGATCGGGGCGCTGTTCGCCTCGGTCCCCGGCCGGCGGTACGAGTGGCTGGCGTCGTTCCGGCACGGGCTCCTGCTGGCGTTCGCGGCGGCCTGCGCCTGGCTGGTGATCAGATTCCTCCAGGTCACCGAGGGCCTCGCGTTGGGGCGCCTGTCCCACGAGCCGACGGCGAACCGGCAGCACCGGCGCATCCGTACCCAGATCCGCCTGGTCCGGGGCGTGACCGCCGTGGTCGTGACCCTGGCCGCCATCGCCGTCGCCCTGATGAGCTACCAGCAGGTACGGGTCGTCGGGGTGTCCCTGGTGACCTCCGCGGGCGTGATCGGCGTGCTCATCGGTGTGGCCGCCCGCACGTCGCTGTCGAACGCGTTCGCGGGCCTGCAGATCGCCTTCACCGACGCGATCCACGTCGACGACGTGGTGGTGGTCGACGGGGCGTGGGGCCGGGTCGAGGAGGTGAAGCTCACCAGCGTCGTGCTGCGGATGTGGGACGAGCGCCGGCTGATTCTGCCGACCACCCACTTCACCGACCGCCCCTTTCAGAACTGGACCCGGCACGAGTCCCGGGTGGTCGGCGAGCTGCGGCTGCACGTCGACTACACCGCGGACGTGGACCAGATCCGGCGCGAGGCGCGCCGGCTGGTCGAGGAGTCGGCGCTCTGGGACCGGGCCCTCTGGGTGCTCCAGGTGGTCGACGTCACCCCGCAGACGCTGGAACTCCAGGTTCGCGTCTCGGCGGCCGACGGGCCGAGCTCCTGGGACCTGCGCTGCGACCTGCGCGAGGGCCTGATGAAGTTCATCCGCGAGCAGCACCCGCAGTGGCTGCCCCGGACCCGCGCCGAGTTCCAGCCCTGATCAGGTGCTCGCCGGGAAGCGCTCGTGCCCCAGCACGGCGAGCAGCCGTAGCTTCTCGTGACCCTCGCTGCGCGGCGGCGCGGTGAGCACCAGCAGGGCCTGGGACTGGTCCTCGGTGAACAGCACCTGGCAGTCCAGCTCGACCGGGCCGAGCTCGGGGTGGATCAGCGTCTTGTGGTCGGCGAAGCGCTGGGCGACCTCGTGCCGCTCCCACAGCTCGGCGAACTCCGGGCTGATCTTCTGCAGCGCCCGCACCAGCTCGCCGGCCCGCGACTGCGGCCCCATCGACCCGTACGCGGCGCGCAGGTTGGCGACCTGGGCGCGGCTCTGCCGGTCGCGGTCCTCCTCGGGGTAGCGGGCCCGCTCCGCCGGGTCGGTGAACCACCGGTAGATCTCGCTGCGGGCCAGGCCGGTATGACCCGACCTGTCCCCGAACAGGGCTTCGGCCATCCGGTTCTGCACGAGGATCTCGCCGAGGTTGGACAGGATGAGCGCCGGGGTGTCCGCGAGCCGGTCCAGCACCCGCAGCAGCGCCGGGGAGACGTGCGTCGCCGCGGACACGGCGGCCGGCGGGTTGTGCCCCGCCACCCGGAACAGGTAGTCGCGTTCGTCGCCGGTCAGCCGCAGCGCCCGGGCGAGGGAGGCGAGCAGCTGGGGGCTCGGCTGCGGGCCGCGCTGCTGCTCCAGGCGGGTGTAGTAGTCCGTCGACATGGTGGCGAGGGCGGCCACCTCCTCGCGCCGCAGCCCCGGCGCGCGGCGGCGGACGCCGGCGGCCAGCCCGACGTCCCCGGGCTGCAGCGCCTCGCGGCGGCGGCGGAGGAAGTCGGCCAGGGCTGCGCGGTCCATGATCCCAGTATCCGCCCGTCGCGCGGGCCAACCAGGGATTGCCGATCCCCCGATAACCGCTCTCTTCATCCGCCCGCCGGAACCGGCCAGGCTCGGTGCATGAACATCTCCGGAAACACCATCTTCATCCCCGGCGCCACCAGCGGGATCGGCCTCGCGCTGGCGCTCGAACTGCGGGCCAGGGGTAACACGGTCGTCATCGGCGGCCGGCGTACCGACCTGCTCGACGCGGTCGCCGCGGAGCACCCCGGCATCGACACCGTGGAGATCGACACCACGGATCCGGCGAGCATCGACGCCGCCGCCAAGGCGGTGCTGGCGCGACACCCCGACCTCAACGTCCTGGTCACCATGGCCGGCATCATGCGCGTCGAGGACTGGCACCGGCCCGAGTCGTTCCTCGCCATCGCCGAGGCGACCGTCACCACCAACCTGCTCGGCCCGATCCGTCTCATCGCCGCGTTCATCGAGCACCTGCAGACGCGGCCGGACGCCACGATCATGACGGTCTCCTCGGGCCTGGCGTTCACGCCGCTCAAGGTCACCCCGAGCTACAACGCCTCGAAGGCCGCCATCCACATGCTCAGCGAGTCGCTGCGGCTCCAGCTCGCCGACACCACCGTGAAGGTCGTGGAGCTGGAACCGCCGTCGGTGCGTACCGCGCTGATGCCCGGGCAGGAGACCAGCGAGTTCGCCATGCCGCTCGACGAGTTCGTGAGCGAGGTCGTCGCGCTGATCGAGTCGCAGCCCGACGCGAAGGAGATCCAGGTCGAGCGGGTGAAGTTCCTCCGGTACGGGGAGGCGCGCGGCGACTACGACCAGGTCGTCGCCACCGTCAACGCCGCCGACCCGCACGGCAAGTAGCCCTCACGCGAAGGTCGCGGTCGTCGGGTTCTCCTGCACGACGTGGGCACACCCCTCCACCCGGCAGGTGTCCTCCAGGAGCGACCGGATGGCCGGGGTCACCCGGAGGTTCTGGGCGAACCCCACCATGTCCGCGTAGAGCTGGCTGTGGGTGCGCTCGTACCGGCGGCGCTTCGGAATGGCGGTGAGGAAGCCGGCGCGGACCGCACCGCTGAGCACGGACGCCGGATCGACGATGCGCCGCCCGGACAGCAGGCCCTTCTCGTCGAGCGAGTCGCGACGGTAGTGGCCGTCCGGGCGGACGAACTTCAGGAACAGGAACCGCAGTTGAAGGGCGGTGGGGCACGGCCCGACGAAGGGGTGCTCCCGCCGCCCGTCCGCGCCCAGCAGCTTGACGAAGTCCGCGACGTCCTCGATGGCGGTGCGCGAGTCGATCTCCACGGAGACGAAGCCGGTGAGATGCCCGAAGTCGGCCTCGGCCAGCGTGGGCAGGCAGGCGTCGAACCGGGTGCCGTGCAACGTCGCGTCGGACAGGTCGCAACCGGTCATGACGCAGCTGTTGAAGCGGGTCGACTCCAGGTTCGCGCCGCGGAAGCTGACGCCGGCCAGCGACAGGCCCGAGAAGGTGAGCCCGGAGAGGTCCTGGCGTTCCAGCGGGGCGTGGATCAGCAGCCGGGCGCAGTCGGGCAACCCGAGGAGCACCTGGAGGATGTTGCGGAAGGCGGTCGGGGTCGCGGTCGCGCTGGCCAGCCGGGTGAGCAGCTCCTCGCCGGCGGCGAGTTCCCGGATCCGGGCGCAGAGCACCCGCAGCGCGAAGGAGTCCGGTGGGAAGGGCCGGCAGTCCAGCAGCTGCGCGAAGCGCACCGGGTTGACGGCGAAGTACTGGGCGGCGCGGATCCCGATCTGGTGCTCGAAGATCACATCCTGCGCGAAGCGCACCCGCTGCCGCTCGGAGGCGGCACGGAAGACCGGCAGGCGGCAGATGGCGTCGGTGCACCGTTCGCGCTCGGGGTCGGACAGGTCCGAGGGCAGCACGAACTCGGCGAGCTGGCCGATCTCGTCGATGGGCACACCACGGTTGTCGTTCTCCAGCTCGGCGACGGCGACGTGGCTGATGACGTCGAGCAGGTCGTGCCGGGAGACGACGTTCTCCTGCAACTGCTCCTTCTTGTACTCGCGGTCCATGATCGCGTCGACGGCGTCGTAGACCAGGTTCATCTCGGAGTAGTCGTCGGGTATCCCGTCGGTCTTGCCCTCGGCGACGCGCTCGGCGAGCAGCTCGGCGTAGTAAGGCGTGCCGCAGAGCTTCAGGAGCTGCGGCTTCGCGTCGAGGATCGAGAGCAGCTCCCGGTCCTTGTCCTGCAGGCGGATGCGCGCGAAGGTCGTGATCGACTCGGGCCGCCACGGCAGCAGGCGGAACTCCTCGACGTACTCGTGGGCCACCGCGAGGAAGTCCCGCAGCGCCTGGTTGGAGCTCAGCAGCGAGTCACGGACGCAGAGCAGGATGCGCGGGGTGGTCGGGTTGTCCGGCCGGGCCACGACCTCGTGGATGTACTCGAAGAAGCCCGGGTCCTGGGCGATGACCTCGTCCAGGCCGTCCAGCAGCCAGCTCGCGAACCCGCGGGTGAGCATCCACTGGAACGTCGGCTGCTTGACCGGCCGCGCGACCTCGGTCTGCAGCAGCGCGTCGACCATGGGGCCCAGCGCGGGCGCGCTCGCCAACGCGGCATAGTCCGGCAGGAGCGGCAGGGGACGGTAGGCCCGCCGTAGCTGCTTCTTCGCCTTCTGAAAGTTCGTGTACAGCGTCGTGAACAGCGACTCGAACAGGAAACTCTTGCCGAACCCCGCCGGCGCGGTCACCAGCACGATCGGGCGATCCCAGCCGCCCGGGCTGTCGAACCGGCGAGCGAGCTCGGTGAGCAGGTCGCTGCCCACCACACCGGTGCCCACCGCCTCGAAGGGCTGCGGGGTGCGCCGGCGCGCCGTCATCTCCCCTTCGCGACGGAGCTGCTGTGCGGCCGTGCCTGCCAGGGCCGAGACCGGTGTGTCTTCCCACTTGAACCGGGCGTCGAAGAACTGGATCGGCACCCGGATGTCGACGTTGTACTCGTGCTTGGCGATCCGCCGGAAATCCGTCGACAGCCCCTGGGTGGACTCGACCAGCAGGAACTTCGCGCCCGGGGTACGCGCCTCCTCGGCGAAGCGTTGCAGGAGCGTCGCCTCGCGGCGGTGCAGTTCCTCGGCGTCCGACGTGGCCGGGCACCACACCGTCATGTGCTCGCTGTTGTCCGCGTACGCCGCCCGCCGCGCCCGGACGACCTCCCCCCGCGACTCCCCGGGAACCGACCAGCCTTCCGACTCCAGGAAGGTCACAGCCTCGTCGTACAGCGTCATGAACCGTCCTCCATCAGGAATCGAAAGGGTGCCCACCGGTCCCGCCGGCCGACGACGTGCAGGTAGGCGCAGGCCCGGCTGACCGCGATGTAGCTGGTCGTCCAGTCCTCCTCGCCGTCGTCGGCGTAGACCACGGCCGGCGCCTCACAGCCGTGGAACTGCCGCACCGTGCAGACCGCCAGCTCGTCGCCGCGCAGCCCGCTCGTCGTCCGTACGCCCCGGTCCGCCAGGGTCCGGCGGATCGCGGCATGGTTGGCCTGCGTCGACGTCAGCACCACGAGCTGGGAGGCCGGCAGGTCCTTCAGGACCTCCAGGACGGCGTCCGCGCACGCCGACGCGAGGTCCGCGGCACCGCCGCTGAACCGCGGCGTCCGCCCGGCCGGACCGGTGACCGGCGTGTGCGCTCCGGAGATCCGCGCGACCAGCTTCGCGATCGGCAGGACGTTGCGGCAGTTCTCGGTCAGCCAGAACTCGTTGTACGCGCCGTCGGGACGCGGGCGCCAGGTCCCGGACGAGTCACGCTGGTACGGGTCGGCGAACAGCACCACCGAACCGTCGGGGCGGACCAGTTCGCGCAGGGCGTCCAGGAGATCCTCGTCGTGACTCTGCGCCTCATCGACGATGAGGCAGTCCAGCCGCTTCCCGTACGCCTCGGCCAGGCCCAGCACGGTGACCCACAGCTGCTCGCCCTCGTAGTCGCGCAGCCGCTCGGCGCCGTAGAGGTCGCACAGCACGTCCTCCGGGTCGCCGGAGCTGACGCCCTCCACCCGCAGCCTGCGACGGATCTCCAGGCGCAGGTTGCGCTGCTGCCCGATCACCGCGACCCGCAGCCCCCGGGCCGCCAACTCACGCGCCCGCTCCTGGGCGAGGACCGTCTTGCCCGTGCCGGCCGCGCCGAGCACCAGCGAGGCGCGCTTCTTGGAGGTCCCCTCCAGCACCTCCAGCTGCCGGCCGGTGAGGCGGATCTGGCGCTGGGTCAGGCGGGCGAGGTCGTCGGAGGCCAGATCGACGTCGTAGCGGAGGGTGCGCGCCACGACCGCCGTCGGCGCGAGTTCCGCCAGGGCCTTCTCGAAGTCCGACTGGCTGGCCCAGCCGTGCTGGTCCCAGTGGGCCATGACGCGTTCCACGAGCAGCGGCGCCTGCTCCAGGGCCGCCGCGGTCAGCACGATCGAGTCCGGCGCGTGCGGGCCGAGGTTGCCCGAGGGCCGGCCGTCGGCGAAGACGACGCAGTGCCCGGCCGGGACGTGCCGGATGCCGGCGCTGTCCCGCAGCCACCCGGCCAGGGCGTACTTGTTGCGGACGGCCTGGTCGAACGGGTCGGCGTTCAGCGGCACGTCGCCGCCGCGGCGCTGGGCGAACCACTGTCGGCCCGCGACCCGGTAGGAACCGTCCTTGACCTCCATGATCAGCAGGCCGCGCCCGGGATGGAGCAGGACGAAGTCCGCCTCGCCCATCCGCCATCTGGGCCGGCCGGGATCGAAGTACGCGAGGCTGTGCAGCACGAACCACGAGTCGTTGAGCGACCGGAGCTTGTCGAAGACGAGCCGTTCCCCGCGAGTGGCGTTCGCCCGCAGGTTCTTCGGATAGAAGCGCGCCAAGTTCGCCTCCGTGCTGGTGAAGGCCCAGAATCCACATTGTCTGCTCGCTCGCGGCCCGTCACTCTCCCCCGGACTTGCGGTCTCCCATGGACGATCGGTCATCTGCGGGTCACGCACAGCGAGCCGAATGCCCCTGACGACCTCAGACAAGTGATGAACATCGTGGCCGAACGGATGAACAAGCAGCCTGGGGACACGGGGGCAGAATTCGGAAATCAATCGCGCCTCGATGAGCTCACGGAGGAGCCGCAGATGGCCGTCGGGAACAAAGGGGTCCTGCTCGTCGACTGGGACAACCTGGCCGGCGCGATCATCGGCCGCGGCCACGTGGTGGAGCGCGGCATCGTCGACGCCCTGTGGAGCGACGCGACGGCCCGGTGCGGCGGCCACCTGCAGTACAAGCACATGGCGGCGGCGAAGTTCGATCGCAGCATCTCCACGGCGATGACGGAGCACCTCATCGACGACGAGGTGGTGGGCAGCACCAAGGAGCAGGCCGACATCCACCTGACCGTGCTGGCGATGGACTACCTCTACCAGGACTGCGGCCAGTTCGTCCTGGTCACCGGCGACCAGGACTTCATCCCGCTGATCCGTCGCCTGCTGCGCGACGGCTGCCGGGTCACCGTCGTGTACGGCGACAAGGACCGGCTCTCCACCCAGTTCCGCGGCATCCTCACCCTGCCCGGGCTGGACTCCATCTGCATCGACGACATCTACACCCTCAAGAAGCCGCCGCCGGTCACCTCCCGGGCGCTGCTCGGCCTGCTCGAACTGCAGCGCCGCGGCATCATCCTCGGCGGCAAGGAGCAGGCCGACCGCACCGCGACCCTGGCCCGCTGGGGCATCCTGGAGAACGAGGACGAGAGCCAGTACTGGGCGCTCATCGAGTCGCTCGGCCACAAGGTCGTCCGCACCGACGCCGCGGTACGGGCCAAGGAGCAGTTCCTGCCGCGCAACGCCACCCGCACCTACGTCGACGTCGGCTCCGGCCGGTTCGCCGACGTCGCGGCCATCGACTACGTGGCCCGGCGGCTCGCCGCACGCCCCAAGGGCCTGACGGTCACGGAACTGCGCACCGGCCCCCTCCAGGCGGACAACGGCGCCCGGCTGCTGCGCGTGCTCGACGCGCTGACCGCCGTGCAGCTCGTCCGCAAGGGCGCGGACGACACGTACGCGGTGACCGGCAGCGACCTCGGCCTCGGCTACCTGGAACCGCTGTGGCGGGTCCACGCCGGCCTGACCATGGAGTGCTTCCGTACCCAGAGCCGGACCATCCCGTTCCGGCGCCTGCCCGGCCTGCTCAGCGCGAGCGGCGTCGGTCAGGGCCCGGAGAAGTTCAGCGCCGGCCTGATCAACAAGGTCATGAAGTACGCGAGCGCGGCCGGCGTCGTGGATGCCGTCGCGGTCGGCGGCGCCCGCCACGCGCTGGCCACGAACTCGCCGCTCGCCCGTCCGATCGAGGACGCCTACCACGAGCTCTACCGCGCCTTCGTCGGTCGGGCGCCGAGCCCGATCCCGGAGAGCGAGATCCTCGAGTTCATGGCGGTCAAGGACCGGACCCGCGCCGAGCCGGTGTTCGGCTACGACCCCCGGGACCGGCACCGGATTTTGCGCATCCTGGCCCAGTCCCGGGCCATCACCTGGCGCAGCGAGAAGGTCACGATCCCCCAGACCCGCTGGGGCGACGCCGGTTCGTCCTTCGCCTAGGACCTCCCGTGCCGCGTCCTTCGATCAGGGCTCGCGTGCCGCTCTGGACGGGGGCTCTGCTGCGCGGCGCCGGCCGGTACGGGCTGGCGATCGCCGGTGCGGTGGCGGTCTGCGCCGCCGGCGCCGCCGTCGTGGTGGCCTTCACCTGGAAGGCCCAGCGGGCGGCCGCGGTCGCCGGCTCCTTCGCCGCCGTCGCCTCCACCATCGGCGTGCTGGCCGCCATCTACCTCTCCCGGCAGGCGCTGGCCCGGACCGACCGGCAGCTCACGGAAACCCGCCGGTCCCTGGTGTTGAGCAGGTATCCGCTCCTGCTGCCGATCCACCAGTCCGTGGCG
>NZ_JBSSLX010000012.1:0-56700 GCF_053890995.1 Micromonospora sp. I033
CCCGCTCAACGGGTGGGCCGTCGGGCTGACGCTGCCGGCGGGCGCGAGCCTGGTCAACACCTGGAACGCCCAGCCGAGCGGCACCAGCGGGGCGCTGACCTTCCGCAACGTCGCCTACAACGGCCAGGTCGGCGCGGGCGGCAGCACCGAGTTCGGTTTCCAGGGATCGGGCACCGCCCCCTCCGGCGCCCCCACCTGCACCGCGGGCTGACCGACCCGGGCCCGGCGCGGGGTGCCGCCGCGCCGGGCCACCCGCGCCGCCGGGGGTACGCGCACCGGCGCGTGCCCCCGGCGCTCAGTCCTCCGGTTCCGGGCCGAGCAGCCGGATCTCCTCGATGTCGATGGCCGACTGGAGCTGCCGCAGCACCACGTCGTCGATCTGGTTGGTATTGCGCAGCCGGGTGACCTCCTGCCGCTTGCGGTCCAGCACGCCGAGGCGCAACCGCCGGGCCATCTCGCGCTCCTCGTCGAGCTCGTCGCTGCGCGGGGAGCGGACGTCCGCGAGGTGGCCCTGATAGTCGGCGCGGAGCCGGTCGACGGTGTCCGGGGAGGCGCCGAGCTCGGCGGCGACCTGGGGCAGCGCGTCCAGGGCGGCCTCGGTGGCCCGGATCCGGGCCCAGCGCACCTCGTCCTCCCGTTCCTGGTCCCCCGTCAGACCGGCCCAGCCGACCACGGCCGGCAGGGTGGTGCCCTGCACCAGCATGATCAGCACGATCACCACCACGGTGACGAAGATGATCAGGTCGCGTTCGTGCACGGGAGTCCCGGCGTGCGTGGTGACCGGGACGGCCAGCGCGGCGGCGAGCGAGACCGCGCCCCGGAACCCGGCCCAGCCGGCGGCGGTGCGGACCCGGGCGTCGAAGCGGCGGGCGCGGCGGGACTCCCGGCGGTCCAGGCCCTGCAACCCGGCCACCGACAGGTGCACCCAGATCATGCGGGTGGCCGTCACGACCAGGACGATCAGCACCGCGATGCCGAACGACTCCAGCGGCGAGTGGCTGGTGATGCTGCGCAGCGACCGGGGCACCTGCATGCCCAGCAGCACGAAGAGGCTGCCGTTGATCATGAAGGTGGAGAGGTCCCAGAACGCGTAGGCGGTGATCCGGGAGCGGGCCCGGATCACCCGGGGCCCCGCGTAGGAGAGCACCAGACCGGCCACGACGACCCCGAGCACCCCGCTGGCGTGCACCGCGTCGGCGAGCAGGAAGGCGACGAACGGGGTGAGGATGCTCAGCCCGCCCTCCCGCATCGGGTCGTCGACGTGCTTGCGGATGAGGACGACCACGCCGCCGACGAGCAGGCCCGACAGGACTCCCCCGACGGCCTTGCCGACGAACTGACCGCCCAGCTCGAGCGCGTTGGGCACCGCCCCGCCGGCGATCACCCCGACGGCCACCGCGAAGAGCACCAGCGCCGTGCCGTCGTTGACCAGGCTCTCCGTGCGCAGCGTGGTGAGGATGCCACGGGGCATCCGCTTGGCCAGGCCGGCCACGGCGGCGGCGTCGGTGGGCGCGAGCACCGCGCCGAGCACCCAGGCGGCGGCCGGCTCGACGCCGAGCGCCTGCGCCACGTACGCCACGACGACCATCGTGAGGATCACCAGCGCGACGGCGAGCAGGGAGATCACCACGAGATTGGCCCGGATCTCGCGGAGGCTGATGACCAGGCTCTCCCGGTAGAGGATCGCCGGGAGGAAGAGCAGCAGCACCACCTCGGGTTCGAGGATCACGTTGTCGAACGGCGGCAGCAGGCCCAGCCCCGCGCCCATGGCGATGAGCAGCACGGGCGGCGCCACGCTGTAGCGGCCGCCGATGGTGGTGCCGATGAGCACGGTCGCGCCGAGCACCGTGATCAGCACGAGTGCGCTCACGCCGTACCCCCGTCAGTGTCCGCCGGATCCCACGGTGCCGCACCGCCGGGGGACGGTGGGGTGGAACGGCCGATCGCTACTCGAAGCGGGACGGGTCGCCGGCGCCGCGGCGCAGGATCTCCGGTTCCGGCCCGGACAGGTCGACCACGGTGGTCGGCTCCAGGCCGCAGTCCCCCGCGTCGACCACGGCGTCCACCAGGTGGTCGAGCCGTTCCTTGATCTCCCAGCCCTGGGTCAGCGGCTCCTCCTCGCCGGGGAGCAGCAGGGTGCTGGAGAGCAGCGGCTCGCCGAGCTCGGCCAGCAGCGCCTGGGTCACCGTGTGCTTCGGTACGCGGACCCCGACGGCCCGCCGCCGCGGGTCCTGGAGGCGGCGGGGCACCTCGGCGGTGGCCGGCAGGATGAACGTGTAGCTGCCCGGGATGGCGGCCTTGACCTGGCGGAAGACCGCGTTGCTGAGCTTGACGAACTGGCCGAGCTGGGCGAAGTCGGCGCACACCAGGGTGAACGGGTGCCGCTCGTCGAGGCGGCGGATCTCCCGGATCCGCTGGACCCCGGCCCGGTTGCCGAGCTGGCAGCCGAGGGCGTAGCAGGAGTCCGTCGGGTAGGCGATCAGGCCGTCGTCGCGGAGCAGGTCCACGACCTGCCGGAGCACCCGGGGCTGGGGATTGTCCGGGTGCAGGTCGTAGTACCTCGCCACGTCGATCAGCCTATGCCGCCGGCCGGTCGGAGGCGAACGTGGAAGTTCCAGCGTGACCAGGTTTGGCGTACGAACGTTCTGGAAACAGAGGGGCGGCTCAAAGAGGGGGGACCTGAACATGTCCGAAGCCAGCACAGAGCGCGCCGACCGTCCGGCCGAGGTGACCGATCCGCTGTTGTGGGGCCTGTCCGCCGCGGTCGCCGACGCCCACCAGCCCGACGAGGAAGGGGCCTGCGCCAGCCCGAGCTGCGTCGGGGCGGCCTGGCCCTGCGCCGCCTGGAACACCGCCCAGGAGGGGCTGCGCGCCGCGCGGGCCCCGCAGTCCGTGCCGCATGCCGGGGAGCCTGCCGCCGACGAGCCGTCGATGCGGTGGTCCACCGACGCGGTGCCGGCCACGCCCGCCCAGCCGCTCGCCGTCACCGCCGCCTGAGGGGCACCTCCGCGGGTCGCTCGACCCGGCGGTGCCAGGGCAAACGTGCACCACGTCCCGGGGATGCGCCGTACCGTCGGTGAGACGGCCGGCGCACCCCTCGGTGCGTGCGTCGCCGACCCGCCCGCGCGGTACGCCGGCACGCGTCCGCCGCGCCGCGTGCCCCGCCGCACCCCCGGAGGTGAGCCCCGTTGGCGTCCGTCCCGGCGGTCCGCACCCTCGGCGTGGAGGAGGAGTACCTGCTCCTGGATCCGGTGACCGGGCAGAGCCTGCCGGTGGCCGACCGGGTGCTCGCCGCGCTCGCCGGCACCAGCCGGGAGCAGAGCCGGCAGGAGTTCCGGCACAGCATGGTGGAGATGGTGACGCCGATCTGCACCGGCCTGGCCGAGCTGCGGGAACACCTCGTGATGCTCCGCCGGGCCGCCGCCGAGGCGGCCGAGGCGGCGGGGGCGCGGCTGGTGGCGGTCGCGGCGACGCCGGTGTGCGAGCCGCACCGCTCGGTGCCGGACAAGGACCGCTACCGTGCCATGTCGCACCGGTTCGGGCCGGTCGCGCACGATCCGGCCGTCTGCGGCTGCCACGTCCACGTCGGGGTGCCGGACCGGGAACTCGCCGTGCAGGTGTGCAACCACCTGCGGCCCTGGCTGCCGGTGGTGCAGGCGCTCACCACCAACTCCCCGCTGCACGACGGGCGGGACACCGGACACGCGAGCTGGCGCGCCATCCAGTTCGACCGCTGGCCGAGCGTCGGGCCGACCCCGCACTTCGACTCCGCCGCCGACTACGACCGGACGGTCCGGGACCTCGTCGGCGCCGGCATCATGCTGGACGCCCAGATGGTCTACTGGTACGCCCGCCCGTCCGTCGCCTACCCGACCGTGGAGATCCGGGTGGGCGACGTCTGCCCGACGGTCGACGACACGGTGCTGGTCGCCGCCCTGCTGCGGGCCCTGGTCGACACGACGATCGACGACGTGCGCGCCGGGCGCGCGGCGCCCCGGATCCGGAACTGCCTGGTGGCTGCCGCGCACTGGCGCGCCGCCCACGACGGGGTGGACGGGGTCCTGGTCGACCTGCGCGCGGGCGGCTCCCGACCGGCCTGGGAGCTGATCGACGACCTCGTCGCCACCGTGACTCCCGCGCTGGCCCGCCACGGCGACCTGGACGTGGTGCACCACCAGCTCGACCGGCTGCGTCGCGACGGCAGCGGGGCGACCCGGCAGCGGCGGATCCTCGCCGACACCGACGGGGACGTCCGGGCGGTCCTGGACGAGCTGGCCGCCCGTACCCTCGACGCCTGAGCCGCCGGTGCTCAGACGGGCGGGATGCCCGACCGACCGATCCGGGCCAGGTCGGGTTCTCCGTCGACGGTGCGGCTGGGCGGCGCCCCGGCCGGCTCGGTCGTCCCGGCCGGCTCGGTCGGTTCGGTCCGGTCCTCGATCGCGGCACCGCCGATCTCGCGCATCATGTCCGCGACGACGGCCAGCGCCGCGGCCTTGTCGGCGTACTGCCGCCCGGTGGCGATGACCTGGCCGTCGTCGCCCAGCAGGGTGAACCCGTAGGTGCCGGTGTCGACGGCGGCGGCGATGAGGAACTTCATCCGCCCCACTTACCCGGCGCGGCGGCGGAGACACCCGGCGGTCAGTCGATGCCGTGCGACTGCAGCCACAGCTCCAGCAGCCCGAGCTGCCAGAGCTTGTTGCTCCCGGCGGCGGCCTGCGCGCGGTCCGGCTCGGCGAGCAGCTCCGCCACGTACGCCGGGCGGAACAGCTCCCGCCGCCGGGCGGCCGGCGCGGCGAGCGCCTCGGCGACCAGCTCGCGGACCGGGCCGTCGACGTTGCGCAGCGCCGGGACCGGGAAGTAGCCCTTGGGCCGGTCGATCACCTCGGCCGGCAGCACCGACCGGGCCACCTCCTTGAGCACGCCCTTGCCGCCCTGGGAGGTCTTGTGCTCGGGCGGGCAGGCGGCGGCCAGCGTGACCAGGTCCTGGTCGAGGAAGGGGGTACGCACCTCCAGCCCCCAGGCCATGCTCATGCTGTCGACCCGTTTGACCGGGTCGTCGGGGAGCATCAGGTGGGTGTCCAGGCGCAGCACGGCGTCCAGCCCGGTCTCGGCGCCGGGAGCGGCCAGGTGCGCCGCCAGCACCTCCCGGCTGGCGTCGTGGGGGCAGGCGTGGGCCGGGCCCACCACCCGGGCCAGCTCGGCGTGCGTACGGTCGAAGAAGGCGTCGGCGAAGGCCTCGGCCACCGCGTCCCGCGGCACGTCGGCGAGGGGCTGGTGGTAGCCGTAGCCGGCGAAGACCTCGTCGGCGCCCTGGCCGGACTGCGCCACCTTGACGTGCCGGGCGACCTGCTCGGAGAGCAGGTGGAAGGCGACGACGTCGTGACTGCCCATCGGCTCGGTCATCGCGGTCACGGCGCGGCGGACCGCCGGGACGAGGTCGTCGTCGGCGAGCCGGATCCGGTGGTGGTCGGTGTCGAAGGCGGCCGCGACCAGATCCGAGTAGTGGAACTCGTCGCCCGCCTCGCCGTCGCGGCCGCTGAAGCCGATGCTGAAGGTCTGCAGGTGGTGCTGGCCGGCCTCGGCGAGCAGGGCGACGATCATGCTGGAGTCGAGCCCGCCGGAGAGCAGCACCCCGACGGGCACGTCGGCCACCAGGCGCCGCCGCACGGCGGTCCGCAGGGCGTCCCCGACGGCCGCCGTCCAGTCCTCGGCGGTCCGGTCGGCGTGCGCCGGGTCGCGGAGGTAGTCGGGCTGCCAGTAGACCCGCTCGCGGGAGCGGCCGTCGGCCTCGACGATCCGCAGGGTGGCCGGTGGCAGCTTGCGCACCCCGCGCAGGATGGTGCGCGGCGCGGGCACGATCGAGTGCCAGGACAGGTAGTGGTGCAGGGCCACCGGGTCGATGTCGGTGTCCACCCCGCCGGCCCGCAGCAGCGCCGGCAGCGTGGAGGCGAACCGCAGCCGGCCGGGCGACTCGGCCAGGTAGAGGGGCTTGATGCCGAGCCGGTCCCGGGCCAGGACGAGACGGTCGCGCCGGTGGTCGACCAGCGCCACCGCGAACATCCCCACCAGGTGCTCGACGAAGCGCTCGCCCCACTGCGCGTACGCCACGAGGACCACCTCGGTGTCCCCCGTGGAGCGGAAGGTGTGGCCGGCGGAGATCAGCTCCTCGCGCAGCTCCGGGTAGTTGTAGACGCATCCGTTGAAGACGAGCGTCAGCCCGAGGTCGTCCCGGGCCATGGGCTGCGCCGCCGCCTCCGACAGGTCGATCACGGTCAACCGGCGGTGTCCGAGTGTCACCCATCCCTCGGGCCGCAGCCCCTCGCCGTCCGGCCCGCGCGAGCGCATGGCCCCGGTCATCCGCTCGACCGCGGCGGCGTCCGGCCGCGAGCCGTCGAAGCGTGCCTCACCGCTGATGCCGCACATCGTGGCCGCGACTACCCGACGCGGCACTCGGGAAACCCGCTGCGCTGGTCAACGGGCCACCGGGCAGCGGACGGACGCCCCGCGAGAGGGCTCCCCGCCGTCATCAGACATTGACGAGTACGTAACCGGAACCTAACCTCGCTCCTCAAGAGAGCGCTCTCACGCCCCGTTCCACCACCCCGCTCCCTCGTCGTGAAGGGAACCGTCATGACACTCCCCCTCCGGGGCCGCTCCCCCGGTGACCACCGACCGGCGGGCCCCGTCCCGCACCGAGCCGGCCGGCGCGCGCTCGCCCTCGCCAGCGTCTCCGTCCTCGCGGCCGGCGTGCTCGGCGTCGTGGTCGCCGGCGCCGGCACCGCCGCCGCCGGCACGGTCGGTGCAGGCAGCTGGTCCGAGACGCTGCCCGCCGGCGCCGCGCTGCCCAAGGGCTGCGGCGACATCAGCACCAACCCCCGGCTCTTCGCCACCGCCGACGCCCCGAAGGGCGCGATCCCGACCAACGACTGGTGGTCGTCGCTGATCTGGAAGCGCAACAACTGCGCCACCAGTGAGAACCTCCAGGCCCACCCGCTGGCGTACCACGCGGAGACCAACGGGCTCGGCCTGTCCTACACCACCACGCCGGCGATCAGCGGCACCGCCACCGGCGTCGGCGAGTACCACTTCCCCTACACCGAGGACGTCCGGGTCGGGGTGGCCGGGCTCGCCGCGCCGGTGGTCAGGGCCGCCAACTGGACGGACTGGACGGTCACCGCCGACTGGAGCGACGGGGCACGCACCATGCGCGCCACCATCGGGCACGGCCTGCCGTTCAGCTACTACACGGTCGGCGGCGGCGCCGCGCAGCTCACCGCCGCCGCCACGCCGACCGTGTGGAGCAACTCCGGCTCGACCATCGGCTTCACCGTCCGCGGCCACGACTACGTCGCGTACGCGCCGACCGGTGCGACGTGGAGCGTCAACGGCGCCGGCATCAGCTCCACCCTGGCCGGCAAGGGCTACTTCTCGGTGGCGGTGCTCCCCGGCGGCGCCGACCGGTCCGCCCTCGCCACCGAGTACGGCCGGTACGCCCACGCGCACGTCACCGGCACCCGGATGAGCTACGCCTACGACCCGGCGACCGGCGCGGTGCGCACCACCTACGCCGTCACCACCACCCCGCGCGAGGGCACCGAGACCAGGACCGTGCTGGCGCTCTACCCGCACCAGTGGCGCAGCCTGACCGGCGCGACCCCGATCACCCCGAGCTACGTCTCGGCGCGCGGCGCGATGCGGATCCTCACCGGCGTCTCGTCCTTCACCACCGGCATGAGGTTCACCGGGGTGCTGCCGGAGGTGCCGGCGGTGGGCGATGCCACCGGGGCGGACCTGAGCACGATCACCGGCTACCTCAACGCCGAACTGGCCAACCCCGAGGGCGTCAGCGGCCGGGACACCTACTGGGCCGGCAAGGGCCTCGGGCGGGCCGCCCGGATCGCCGAGATCGCCGACCAGCTCGGCCTCACCGCGGTCCGCGACGCGGCGGTCGCCGCCATGAAGGCCCGGCTGACCAACTGGCTCACCGCCGGCGCCGGCGAGACCGGCCAGCTGTTCCACTACGACCGGAACTGGGGCACGCTCATCGGCTACCCCGCCTCGTACGGCTCCGACGAGGACCTGAACGACCACCACTTCCACTACGGCTACTTCGTCGCCGCGGCCGCCACCGTCGCCAAGTTCGACCCGGCCTGGGCCGACGACTCCCGGTACGGCGGCATGGTCGACCTGCTCATCCGCGACGCCAACAACTACGACCGCGCCGACACCCGCTTCCCCTACCTGCGCGACTTCGACATCTACGCCGGCCACGACTGGGCCTCCGGCCTGGCACCCTTCGCCGCCGGCAACAACCAGGAGTCCTCCTCGGAGGGGATGAACTTCGCCAACGCCCTGATCCAGTGGGGACAGGCGACCGGCGACATCGCCGTCCGCGACGCCGGGGTCTTCATCTGGACCACCCAGGCCGCGGCGATCGCCGAGTACTGGTTCGACGTGCACGACGAGAACTTCCCGGCCGGCTTCGCCCATCGGACCGTCGGCATGGTGTGGGGCGACGGCGGTTCCTACGCCACCTGGTTCTCCGCCGAGCCCGAGATGATCCAGGGCATCAACATGCTGCCGATCACCGGCGGCCACCTCTACCTCGGCGACGACCCGGCGTACGTGCGGGCCAACTACGCCGAGCTGGTCACCAACAACGGGGGCCCGCCGACCGTCTGGCAGGACGTGCTCTGGGAGTTCCTCGCCCTCGGCGACGGCGACCAGGCGCTGGCGAACCTCCGGGCGAACGGCGGCTTCACGAGCGAGGAGGGCGAGAGCCGGGCGCACACCTTCCACTGGATCCGCAACCTGGCCGCACTGGGCACGGTGGACACCTCGGTGACCGCCGACCACCCGCTCGCGAAGGTGTTCCGCAAGGGCACGGCCCGCACGTACGTGGCCTCGAACATCACCGCCCAGCCGCGGACCGTGACCTTCTCCGACGGCACCCGGCTGGCCGTGCCGGCCGGGAGGACCGCCACGTCCGGCGCGTACAGCTGGAGCGGAGGCGCCGCCACCGGCGGCGTGGTCGTCCCGACCGGACCGCCGCCGACCTCGGCGTCACCCACCCCGACCACGGCGAGCCCCGCACCGACCAGCCCGGGTGCGACCACCACTCCCCCGGTGCTGAGCGCCACCCGGTACCTCGGTGCCGGTGGGACGCTGGGCGGCACGGCCGGGACGGCCGGGACCGTCGCGGTGGCCGCGGCCAACGGCAACCACGACGGCACGCCGACCAACCCGCAGGTCTTCACCGCCACCGGCCTCACCGGCCGGTACGCCGGCGGCCGGACCCGCTTCGACCTGTTCCTCGACGCCGGCACGACCGTCGGGAACGGCACCCAGGTCCGGGTCTCCTACGACCTGACCGGCGACGGCAGCGTCGACCGGGTGGAGACCTACCGGTACTTCGCCACCGACCCCGTCACCGGCTGGGAGCACTACACCGAGGCCAGCGGCCTGCACTCGGCGACGGGCACGCTCGGGGACCTGGCGGGCGGGACGGTGAAGGTCGAGGTGTGGAGCGCCATCGGCGGCGCCGCCACCACCCTCGGCACCGGCAACCGGTCGACGCTCACCCTTCCCTACACCTCCTGACGAGACGGCGCCCCGGCCGACGGCGGCCGGGGCGCCCGCTCAGTCCCAGCGGGTGGCGGTCGCGGCGAACAGGTCCGGGTCGCTGGCCACCGGGATCACGCAGAGCAGGTGACCGCCCGGCGCCCGCAGCACGTGGCAGTCGAGCCAGCGGGATACCGGCGTGGCGCCGAGGCGGACCAGCCGGTCGACCTCGGCGGCCACGTCGTCGGTCTCGATGTCCAGGTGGTGCCGGGGCGCGTCGTCCACCGACTGCACCGCGATGACCAGCCCGGGCACCACGTCGACCAGGTCGGTGAACTGCGGCTCGGCCGGGTCGCTGCGGGTGGGTGCGCCGAGCGCCGCCGACCAGAACCCGGTCGCCGGGCCGGCGGCCTCGCGGGGCGCGTCGACGATCAGCGCGTACAGCCGGGAGCGGTGCATCCACCGAGCCTAACCACGATCGGCGCCGACGGCGGGCTCAGGCCGACGGGCTGACCGCGCGCAGCCAGGCCTGGGCGATCAGCGCGTGGCCGAACGGGGTGGGGTGCACCCCGTCGCGGGTCCACACCCGACCGTCCACACCGGCCGCCTGGAACAGGTCGTCCACCGCCACCAGCGTGGCGCCGAACTCGGCGGCGAGCGTGCGGACCACCTCGACCTTCGGGTCGAGGTCCGCCCGCCAGGCGTGCTGCGCCTCGTCCAGCGGGACGACGAAGGGCTCGACGAGCACCAGCCGGGCGTCCAGCGGCCGGGTGGCCTCGAGCAGGTGCCGGTAGTCACGGGCGAAGTCCGCGGCGCTGGTCGGATCGTCGCGGGTGTAGCGCCGCCAGGTGTCGTTGATGCCGATCAGCACCGACACCACCTGCGGGGCGAGAGCCAGGCAGTCGGTGTCCCAGCGGGCCCGCAGGTCGCGCACCCGGTCTCCGCTGACGCCCCGGTTGAGGAAGGTGGCCCGGTGGTGGGGGTGGCGGGCGGTGAACCAGGCGGAGGCCATCATGGCGTATCCGGTGCCGAGGTCGTCGCCGCAGGACCGGTCCCGGCCGGCGTCGGTGATGCTGTCGCCGATGAAGAGCACCCGGCCGCCACGCGGCACCTCCACCGTCATCCGCCCGTCCCCTTCCCGCGCCACACCGTCTCGATGATCATGCCGCATCCCGGTCGGGCGGGCCGGACGGGTGTCCGGGTCGGCCTGGCGCCGCCGGACGCCGGCCGACCTGCCGGAAAAAACCGCCGTCCGGCTGTTGCGTTCCGCCGCCCGGGAGCGATGACCCAACTGTGGCAGCGCGGCGACCGGAGTGTGAAAACCTTCCCAAGTTGCCCTGCAACGTTGCAATCGGCGCACATCCGATGGTTGACTGCTGCACCATGCCAGAGCCGAAGATCACGGACAGGCCGGTTTTTTCGTGAGAAGCACCGACATCACCCCGCGGCGAGCCACCTGGCGGCAGCGGGCGGCGCGCTGGTTGGATCCGACGGTCGCCCAATGGGACGTCGCACCACCGGAGACCCCCGCACCGCCGCCCCCGGAGGAGCGCGGTCCCGGCCCGTGGCCCGCCGTCTGCGAGCAGTTCGCCCTGCGGATCCTCGCCTCGGCCTACCAGATGGGTGCCCACCTGGAGGCCGTCGAGGCCGACGAGCAGGACCCCGAACGCCTGGAGCGGCTCTACCGCATCGACCACGCGAACACCCGGATCCGACGGCACGCGGAGAACCTCCAGGTGCTGCTGGGCCGCCGGGTCGAGGACGCCGACCCGCAGACGGTCCCCCTGGTCGACGTGGTCCGCGCGGCCTCCTCCGCGGTCGAGCACTACCCGCGCATCCGGCTGGGCCACGTGGTCGAGCTGGCGGTGGTCGAGTTCGCCGCCGACGACGTGATCCGGGTGCTCACCGAGCTGCTGGACAACGCGACCCGGTTCTCCCCGCCCACCGCCCCGGTGACCGTGTCGGCGTTCGTCACCGAGGACGGCGGCGTCCTGCTGCGGGTCGAGGACGCCGGGGTGGGCCTGCACCCCGACCATCTGACGCAGCTCAACGCCCTGCTCAGCGGCCGGCCGGCCACCCCGGTCACCCTCGACCCCGCGGCCCACCTCGGGCTCGCCGTGGTGGCCCACCTGGCCGTCGCCCACCAGCTGCGGGTCACGCTCACCACCCGGCCCGCCGGCGGGACCACCGCGACCGTGGCCGTCCCCGGCGGGTTGCTCTGCGAGATTCCCGCTCCGGGCCCGGCCGCCGCCGCGCCCGCACCGCCGCCGGCCTGGCCACCCGCCACGCGCGGAACCGAACCCTGGAGTACGCCGATGGCCGCGCCCCATGACGGCACCAACGGGCCGACCGTCCGGCTGACCACCCTCGACCGGCCGGCCGGTCGAGGGTGGTCAGCCGGACGGTCGGCCCGTTGGTGCCGTCATGGGGCGCGGCCATCGGCGTACTCCAGGGTTCGGTTCCGCGCGTGGCGGGTGGCCAGGCCGGCGGCGGTGCGGGCGCGGCGGCGGCCGGGCCCGGAGCGGGAATCTCGCAGAGCAACCCGCCGGGGACGGCCACGGTCGCGGTGGTCCCGCCGGCGGGCCGGGTGGTGAGCGTGACCCGCAGCTGGTGGGCGACGGCCAGGTGGGCCACCACGGCGAGCCCGAGGTGGGCCGCGGGGTCGAGGGTGACCGGGGTGGCCGGCCGGCCGCTGAGCAGGGCGTTGAGCTGCGTCAGATGGTCGGGGTGCAGGCCCACCCCGGCGTCCTCGACCCGCAGCAGGACGCCGCCGTCCTCGGTGACGAACGCCGACACGGTCACCGGGGCGGTGGGCGGGGAGAACCGGGTCGCGTTGTCCAGCAGCTCGGTGAGCACCCGGATCACGTCGTCGGCGGCGAACTCGACCACCGCCAGCTCGACCACGTGGCCCAGCCGGATGCGCGGGTAGTGCTCGACCGCGGAGGAGGCCGCGCGGACCACGTCGACCAGGGGGACCGTCTGCGGGTCGGCGTCCTCGACCCGGCGGCCCAGCAGCACCTGGAGGTTCTCCGCGTGCCGTCGGATCCGGGTGTTCGCGTGGTCGATGCGGTAGAGCCGCTCCAGGCGTTCGGGGTCCTGCTCGTCGGCCTCGACGGCCTCCAGGTGGGCACCCATCTGGTAGGCCGAGGCGAGGATCCGCAGGGCGAACTGCTCGCAGACGGCGGGCCACGGGCCGGGACCGCGCTCCTCCGGGGGCGGCGGTGCGGGGGTCTCCGGTGGTGCGACGTCCCATTGGGCGACCGTCGGATCCAACCAGCGCGCCGCCCGCTGCCGCCAGGTGGCTCGCCGCGGGGTGATGTCGGTGCTTCTCACGAAAAAACCGGCCTGTCCGTGATCTTCGGCTCTGGCATGGTGCAGCAGTCAACCATCGGATGTGCGCCGATTGCAACGTTGCAGGGCAACTTGGGAAGGTTTTCACACTCCGGTCGCCGCGCTGCCACAGTTGGGTCATCGCTCCCGGGCGGCGGAACGCAACAGCCGGACGGCGGTTTTTTCCGGCAGGTCGGCCGGCGTCCGGCGGCGCCAGGCCGACCCGGACACCCGTCCGGCCCGCCCGACCGGGATGCGGCATGATCATCGAGACGGTGTGGCGCGGGAAGGGGACGGGCGGATGACGGTGGAGGTGCCGCGTGGCGGCCGGGTGCTCTTCATCGGCGACAGCATCACCGACGCCGGCCGGGACCGGTCCTGCGGCGACGACCTCGGCACCGGATACGCCATGATGGCCTCCGCCTGGTTCACCGCCCGCCACCCCCACCACCGGGCCACCTTCCTCAACCGGGGCGTCAGCGGAGACCGGGTGCGCGACCTGCGGGCCCGCTGGGACACCGACTGCCTGGCTCTCGCCCCGCAGGTGGTGTCGGTGCTGATCGGCATCAACGACACCTGGCGGCGCTACACCCGCGACGATCCGACCAGCGCCGCGGACTTCGCCCGTGACTACCGGCACCTGCTCGAGGCCACCCGGCCGCTGGACGCCCGGCTGGTGCTCGTCGAGCCCTTCGTCGTCCCGCTGGACGAGGCGCAGCACGCCTGGCGGGCGGACCTCGACCCGAAGGTCGAGGTGGTCCGCACGCTCGCCGCCGAGTTCGGCGCCACGCTGGTGGCGGTGGACGACCTGTTCCAGGCGGCCGGTGTGGACGGTCGGGTGTGGACCCGCGACGGGGTGCACCCCACCCCGTTCGGCCACGCGCTGATCGCCCAGGCCTGGCTGCGCGCGGTCAGCCCGTCGGCCTGAGCCCGCCGTCGGCGCCGATCGTGGTTAGGCTCGGTGGATGCACCGCTCCCGGCTGTACGCGCTGATCGTCGACGCGCCCCGCGAGGCCGCCGGCCCGGCGACCGGGTTCTGGTCGGCGGCGCTCGGCGCACCCACCCGCAGCGACCCGGCCGAGCCGCAGTTCACCGACCTGGTCGACGTGGTGCCCGGGCTGGTCATCGCGGTGCAGTCGGTGGACGACGCGCCCCGGCACCACCTGGACATCGAGACCGACGACGTGGCCGCCGAGGTCGACCGGCTGGTCCGCCTCGGCGCCACGCCGGTATCCCGCTGGCTCGACTGCCACGTGCTGCGGGCGCCGGGCGGTCACCTGCTCTGCGTGATCCCGGTGGCCAGCGACCCGGACCTGTTCGCCGCGACCGCCACCCGCTGGGACTGAGCGGGCGCCCCGGCCGCCGTCGGCCGGGGCGCCGTCTCGTCAGGAGGTGTAGGGAAGGGTGAGCGTCGACCGGTTGCCGGTGCCGAGGGTGGTGGCGGCGCCGCCGATGGCGCTCCACACCTCGACCTTCACCGTCCCGCCCGCCAGGTCCCCGAGCGTGCCCGTCGCCGAGTGCAGGCCGCTGGCCTCGGTGTAGTGCTCCCAGCCGGTGACGGGGTCGGTGGCGAAGTACCGGTAGGTCTCCACCCGGTCGACGCTGCCGTCGCCGGTCAGGTCGTAGGAGACCCGGACCTGGGTGCCGTTCCCGACGGTCGTGCCGGCGTCGAGGAACAGGTCGAAGCGGGTCCGGCCGCCGGCGTACCGGCCGGTGAGGCCGGTGGCGGTGAAGACCTGCGGGTTGGTCGGCGTGCCGTCGTGGTTGCCGTTGGCCGCGGCCACCGCGACGGTCCCGGCCGTCCCGGCCGTGCCGCCCAGCGTCCCACCGGCACCGAGGTACCGGGTGGCGCTCAGCACCGGGGGAGTGGTGGTCGCACCCGGGCTGGTCGGTGCGGGGCTCGCCGTGGTCGGGGTGGGTGACGCCGAGGTCGGCGGCGGTCCGGTCGGGACGACCACGCCGCCGGTGGCGGCGCCTCCGCTCCAGCTGTACGCGCCGGACGTGGCGGTCCTCCCGGCCGGCACGGCCAGCCGGGTGCCGTCGGAGAAGGTCACGGTCCGCGGCTGGGCGGTGATGTTCGAGGCCACGTACGTGCGGGCCGTGCCCTTGCGGAACACCTTCGCGAGCGGGTGGTCGGCGGTCACCGAGGTGTCCACCGTGCCCAGTGCGGCCAGGTTGCGGATCCAGTGGAAGGTGTGCGCCCGGCTCTCGCCCTCCTCGCTCGTGAAGCCGCCGTTCGCCCGGAGGTTCGCCAGCGCCTGGTCGCCGTCGCCGAGGGCGAGGAACTCCCAGAGCACGTCCTGCCAGACGGTCGGCGGGCCCCCGTTGTTGGTGACCAGCTCGGCGTAGTTGGCCCGCACGTACGCCGGGTCGTCGCCGAGGTAGAGGTGGCCGCCGGTGATCGGCAGCATGTTGATGCCCTGGATCATCTCGGGCTCGGCGGAGAACCAGGTGGCGTAGGAACCGCCGTCGCCCCACACCATGCCGACGGTCCGATGGGCGAAGCCGGCCGGGAAGTTCTCGTCGTGCACGTCGAACCAGTACTCGGCGATCGCCGCGGCCTGGGTGGGCGGCCGGCTCAACCCGACGACCGCCCGCCGGATCGTCGCCGGCTACGCCGAGGCGGCCGGCCTGCCCCGGGTGACGCCGCACGGGCTGCGGCACTCGGCCGCCACCCACCTGCTGGAGGGCGGCGCGGACCTGCGCGCCGTGCAGGAGCTGCTCGGGCACTCCTCACTGGCCAGCACCCAGATCTACACCCACGTCTCGGTCGAGCGGCTGCGGGCGGCGTACCGGCAGGCGCACCCGCGAGCCTGACCGCACCGCGGCAGGGCGTCGGCCCGACGGCAGGCACTCGGGCGGCCGACCACACCGTCGGCCCGACGGCAGGCACGCGGGGGGCCGACCACACCGTCGGCCCGACGGCAGGCACTCGGGCGGCCGACCGCACAGCGGCGCGCCACGGGACGGCCTGGCGCGGCCGACGGGAAGCGGCGGGTTGATGATCCACGGAGGGCTACGATCGGCCGATGACGGTTCCGCGGCCGCCCGAGCCGATCCCCGGGGCTCGGCTGCTCTTCTCCCTCGACCCGTCGGTGAGCCATCTCAACCACGGGTCGTTCGGCGCGGTTCCGATCGCCGTGCAGCGCGCCCAGCAGCGCCTGCGCGACGAGATGGAGGCCAACCCGCTCCGCTTCTTCACCCAGGGCCTGGTCGACCGGATCGCGCACACCAGGCGGCACCTGGCCACGTTCCTCGGCGCGGACCCGGAGGGCACCGCCCTGGTCGGCAACGCCACCACCGGCGCGGCCATCGTGCTCCAGTCGCTGGCGTTGGGTCCCGGCGACGAGGTGCTGACCACCGACCACGGGTACGGAGCGGTGGGCTACTCGGTGGAACGGGAGTGCGCCCGGACCGGCGCCGTCTCCCGGACGCTGCCGGTGCCGTTGACGGCCACCGACGAGGAGATGGTGGAGATCGTCCGGGCCGGCCTGCGTCCCGGGCGGACCAGGCTGCTGATCGTCGACCAGATCACCTCACCGACGGCGCGGCTCTTCCCGACCGCGGCGATCGTCGGGGTGGCCCGGGAGCACGGGATACCGGTGCTGGTCGACGCCGCGCACGCCCCGGGCATGCTGCCGACCACGGTGGCCTCGGTCGGCGCCGACTTCTGGGTCGGCAACCTGCACAAGTGGGCGTACGCGCCGCGGGGCACCGCCGCGCTGGTGGTCGCCGAGCCGTGGCGGGAACGGATCCAGCCTCTGGTCGTCTCCTGGGAGCAGGGCAGCGGGTTCCCCACCCGGGTGGAGTGGCAGGCCACCCTCGACTACACGGGCTGGCTGGCCGCTCCGGTGGGCCTGTTCACCCTGCGCAGCCTCGGCGTGGACCGGGTGCGGGCGCACAACGCGGCGCTGGCCGCGTACGGGCAACGGGTGGTCGGGGATGCGCTCGGGGTGGCGCCGGCAGACCTGCCGGAGCCGGGCGGACCGACGGTCGCCATGCGGCTGATCCCGCTGCCGCCCGGCGTCGCGACCACCATGGACGCGGCCCGGGAGCTGCGCACCCGGATCGCGGACCGGCTCTCGGCCGAGGTGTCGACCGCCGCCTGGAACGGTCGCGGCTACCTGCGCCTGTGCGGGCAGGTCTACAACACCCCCGACGAGTACGACCGGCTCGCCCTCCGGCTGCCCACGCTGCTCGCCCAGGGCTGAGCCCCGCTGGCGGGCGGCGCGTCGAGCGGCAGCAGCCGGACCGGGCCGAGCCCGAGCAGGGCGAGCGGATCGAGGTATTCCTCACCCCGGCGCAGCCCCCAGTGCAGGCACGCCGCCACGGTGCAGGCGGGATGGCCGGCGATCAGCAGGCCGATCGGCGTGCCGGCGGCGACCCGGGCACCGGCCGCCGGCCTGGGGCGGACCGGCTCGTAGGTGGTGCGCAGCCCGTCGGCGTGCCCGACGGTGACCACCGGCCGCCCGGCCACCGTGCCGGCGAAGAGCACCACCCCGGGGCCCGCCGACCGCACCTCGGCGCCCGGGGTGGCGGCCAAGTCCACGCCGCGGTGGCCGGGCAGCCAGGGCTGCGGCGGCGGGTCGAACCGCCGCACGACCCGGGGCGTGCCGGGCAGCGGCCAGCGGAACCGCGCCGCGGGCGCGCCGACCACCGGCGACCCGGGCGAGCCCGGCGGCACCGGACCCGGAGACAACGGCGGCGGCACCGGCATGGCCGGGGCGACGAGCAGCAACGCCACGAGGGCCACGCCGGCCCGGCTCGACAGGATCCACACGCCCCGCACTCTGCCGCCCGGCACCACCTTCCGCGGCCACCGGAAGACCCCCACTGTGGACAGCCGACCGGCTGTGGACGCACCCCCACGTGCGGGACGGATCTGCTATCGGCGCGCGCCCTATGCTGGCCGCGTGACGAAGGACTGGTACGCCTGGCACACCGACTACGACCAGCCGGACTCCTCGCTGTCCCGCCGTCTCGCCGAGGTGCGCGGCCGCGTCGCGGAGGCGCTGGACAGCGCGCCGCCCGGGCCGCTGCGGGCCATCAGCCTCTGCGCCGGCCAGGGGCGCGACCTGATCCCGGTGCTCGCCACCCACCCGCGCGGCCGGGACGTCACGGCCCGCCTGGTGGAGCTGGACCCGCGCAACGCCGAGGTGGCCCGGCACGCCGCCGCCGAGGCGCGGCTGACCGGCGTGGAGGTGGTGGTGGTCGGGGACGCGGCGCTCACCGACCGCTACGCCGATCTCGTGCCGGCGGACCTCGTCCTGGCCTGCGGCATCTTCGGCAACATCACCGACGCCGACATCCGGGCGACCGTGCGGCACTGCGCCTCGCTCTGCGCCACCGGCGGCACGGTCTTCTGGACCCGGCACCGCCGGGAGCCGGACCTGGTGCCCGCCATCTGCGACTGGTTCGCGGAGGAGGGGTTCGCGCCGGTCGCGGTGAGCAGCCCCGCCGACGGGGTGGGGGTGGGCGTGCACCGCCGCACCGGCCCGCCCCGCCCGCTGGAGCCGGGCGCGGCGATGTTCGAGTTCATCGGCTACGACCGCCTCACCCACCCCTGAGCAGGCCGAGGAGCAGAACAATGACCACTGTGGACGACGTCAGCCGGCCCTCCCGGGTCGCCGGGCCGGACGAGGCGATCAGCGCCGAGGAACTCCAGTTGGCCGCGCGCAACCACGGCATCCCGCTGGAGGCGCTGCGCTACGACGTGACTCCGGCCGGGCTGCACTACCTGCTCATCCACTACGACATCCCGGACGTCGACCCGGCGGCGCACGCGCTGACCGTGGGCGGCGCGGTCGAGCGTCCGCTCCGCCTCGACCTGGCGGCGCTGCGGGAGCGGCCCCGGGTCACCCACCGGGTCACCCTGGAGTGCGCCGGGAACGGGCGGGCCCTGCTGCACCCCCGCCCGGTCAGCCAGCCGTGGCTCGTGGAGGCGGTGGGCAACGCCGAGTGGACCGGCACCCCGCTGGCCCCGCTGCTGCGCGAGGCCGGGCTGGCCGCCGACGCGGTGGACGTGGTCTTCACCGGCGCCGACCACGGGGTGGAGCGCGGTGTCGAGCAGGACTACCAGCGGGCGCTGCCGGTGACCGACGCGCTGCGCGAGGAGGTGCTGCTGGCGTACGAGATGAACGGCGCTCCCCTGCTGCCGCAGCACGGCGCGCCGCTGCGCCTCATCGTGCCGGGCTGGTACGGCATGGCGCACGTCAAGTGGCTGCGCGACATCCGGGTGCTGACCGAGCCGTTCGACGGCTACCAGAACGCGGTGGCGTACCGGCTGCGGCAGGACGCCGACGACCCGGGCGTGCCGGTGACCCGCATCGAGCCCCGGGCCCTGGTGCGCCCACCGGGCTTCCCGGACTTCATGTCGCGGACCCGGGTGCTGCGGCCGGGGCCGTGCACCGTGGACGGGCGGGCCTGGTCGGGCCACGCGCCGGTGACGGCCGTGGAGGTGACCTTCGACGGCGGTACGACGTGGGTGCCGGCGACGCTGGACGAGCCCACCGGGGGCGAGTGGGCGTGGCGGCGGTGGCAGGTGTCGTGGCGCGCGACGCCGGGGCGGCACGTGCTCGGCGCCCGGGCGGTCGACGCCTCCGGGCGGACCCAGCCGGTCGAGCAGCCGTGGAACCGGGGTGGGTTCGCGAACAATCTGGTGCAGCGGGTCGAGGTGGTCGTGCTGGCGGAATGATCCGCCTCGGGCGGCGGGCGGGCCGGAGGGCCCGCCGGCCGCTCAGGTCAGGTCGGATCAGCCGCCGAATCCGGAGTCTGCGGGAAGCGAGATGTCGGGCTTTTCGAGCTCTTCCACATTGACGTCCTTGAACGTCATTACCCGGACATTCTTAACGAATCGGGCGGGGCGGTACATGTCCCACACCCAGGCGTCGTGCATCTCGACCTCGAAGTAGACCTCGCCGTCCGAGTTGCGCACGTGCAGGTCGACCTGGTTGGCCAGGTAGAAGCGGCGCTCGGTCTCCACCACGTAGGAGAATTGGCGGACAATGTCGCGGTACTCCCGGTAGAGCTGCAGCTCCATCTCGGTCTCGTACTTCTCGAGATCTTCCGCGCTCATCGCACTCCGCCTTCCATGACCACATCTTCCCCCACCGGCGCCGGAGGTCGCGGCTGCTCGCCCAACGCCACGCCGACGGTACCCCCTGGCGCGCCGGAGCGCTCCATCGGCTCGTCCGGGCCATCGGCGAACGCCTCCTCCGGGGGGCCGAAGAGCGCCTCGTCGGGGCTGCCGGCGGCCGGCCGGCGCGAGCGGGGCGGCCGCCCGTCGCGTCCGGAGACGGTGGCCACGTTCACGTACGAGAAGCGGTGCTCCCGGCACGGCCCCAGCTCGCGCAGCGCGGCGCTGTGCTCCGGCGTGATGTAGCCCTTGTGCTCGGCGAAGCCGTAGCCCGGGTGCCGCTCGTCCAGTTCCACCATGATCCGGTCCCGGGTGACCTTGGCGAGCACGCTCGCCGCCGCCACGCAGGCGGCCACCCGGTCCCCCTTCCACACGGCCAGCCCGGGCACGTCCAGCCCGTCCACGCCGAAGCCGTCGGTCAGCACGTATTCCGGCCGGGTGGTCAGCGAGGCGAGCGCCCGTCGCATGGCGGCCAGGTTGCACACGTGCAGCCCGCGCGCGTCGACCTCCTCGGCGGGAATGACCACCACCGCGTACGCCAGGGCGCGTGCCACCACCTCGTCGTAGACCCGGTCCCGGGCCGCCGGGGTGAGCAGCTTGGAGTCGGCCAGCTCGTCGATCTCACCGCGCCGCCCCTCGGGCAGCACCGCGGCGGCGGCCACCAGCGGCCCGGCGCAGGCGCCCCGGCCGGCCTCGTCGGCGCCGGCCACGTGCCGGAAGCCGCGCCGTTGCAGGGCCCGCTCCAGCGCGTAGAGGCCGCCGTCGCGGCGCACCACGGTGCGCGGAGGCGTCAGCACGCCGCACCACCGTCCCCCGCCGGCGACACACCGGCGCCGAGCGCCCGGGCCAGCACGGCAGGAAGATCGTCGGGGTAGTAGCGCTCGTCGCCGGCGGCCAACTCGTCGGCCGCCCACCAGCGGTGCCGGTGCATGGTCGCCCGCTCGATCTCGTTGAAGCCGGCCGTGTCGACCTCCCAGGTCGGCACCCGGACCAGGAAGAACTCCTGCTCCTGCCGGTACCAGACCCCGTCGAACGGGAACTCGACCGTCTCCGCCCAGACCGGCGCGCCCAGCTCGGCCGGGGCGAGCCGCAGCCCGGTCTCCTCGGCCAGCTCGCGGGCCGCGCCCGCGGCGGGCGTCTCCCCGGGGTCGAGGCCGCCGCCGGGGGTGAACCAGTAGCGGTGGCCCGGCCGGGCCGGATCACTGCCCTCGAACAGCAGCACCCGGTCGGACGCGTCGACGAGCAGCACCCGGGCCGCGCGACGAGGGGTGTAGACGGTCACCGCCCAAGCCTGCCAGACGCCTCCGACGAACGCCCACGCCCTCTGGGGTCAGGGATTGGGGATGCCGTCGAACTGCTCGGGCACGCTGAGCCAGCCCGCCCGGCTGACCGGCCAGAAGATCGTGAAGGCCCGACCGACCACCTGGTCCTCCGGGATGGTGGCCTCGGTGATGTCCTCGCCGGACTGCTGCCAGTGCTCCAGCGAGTCTCCGGAGGCCTCCCGGTGGTCGCCCATCACCCAGAGCCGGCCCTCCGGCACGGTGATGTCGAAGTCCTGGTCGGCGGGCTTGTTGCCGGGGAAGATGAACGGCTCGTCGATCGGCTTGCCGTTGATGATCAGCCGCTCCTGCGGGCCGGTGCGGTCGCAGCAGACCACGTGGTCGCCGCCGACCCCGATCACCCGCTTGATGAAGTCCTCGCCCTCCGGGTTGCCGCTCCACTCGGTGGGCGCCTTGAAGACGACCACCTCACCCCGGTGCGGCGAGCGGAAGTCGTAGACCAGCTTGTTGACCAGCACCCGATCGTCGATCTTGAGGGTGTTCTCCATGGACGGGGACGGGATGAAGAAGGTCTGCAGCACGAAGGCACGAACCAGCACTGCGACCAGGATCGCCACGCCCAGGAGGATGGGCAGCTCCTTCCAGAAGGAGCTGCGTGGCTTCTCGGTCTGCTCGTCAATCACGGGTGGAGCCTACGTCCCCGGCCCCGGCGCGGTCGCCCCGAACGCGCGAGAACGGAGAGGGCGGCCGTGACCGGCAGGATCAGGACGACGCCGCCCACCGGGTCGGGGTCCACCGGGGCCGGCCGGGCCGGCGCGGCGTTGGGTTGCGGCAGGTCGGCGAAGGTCTCCGGCACCGGCAACGTGGTCCACCGCTGGGACGGCCACACGATCATGAAGGCCCGGCCGACCACGTTGTCGATCGGCACCGGACCCTGGCACCGGGCGTCCTGGGAGACCAGCCGGTGGTCGCCCATCACGAAGATCTGCCCCGGCGGCACGACGATCTCGGTGAACTGCCGGGACCGGCACTCCTTCGGGTTCGGCGGCAGCTCGACCGGCGAGTCCTCGGAGACGTACCCCTGCTCGTCCAACGGCACGCCGTTGACGACGACCCGGCCCTTGTCGCAGCACCAGACCTTGTCGCCGGGCACTCCGATGACCCGCTTGATGAAGTCCTTCTCGCCGGGGCGGCTGATGCCGACCAGGTCACCGAGGGTGCGGCCGACCTTGCCGGCGAAGTTGGTCGGCGGCGCCGGGGCCTCCTGGGCGACCCACCGGTCGGTGCCCCGGAAGACCACCACCTCGCCGCGGACCGGGTCGCGGACGTCGTAGACGACCTTGTTGACCAGCACCCGGTCGCCGATGAGCAGGGTGTTCTCCATCGACCCGGACGGGATGAAGAACGCCTGGAGCAGGAAGGTGCGGATCAGCACCGCGAGGCAGAAGGCGACGACGAGGAGGAGCGGCAGTTCCTGCCAGAGCGGCATCTGCCGGCGGGTACGCCGGGCCCGCCGGCGCCACGGGTCGACGGTGCCGTCCTCGTCAAGCATCTGCACCATGCCACTCTCCGGTCCGCGGAAACGACACTACCGCCCGGGAGTCTCCAGGAGAGACCCCACGGGCGGTAGTGGACCGCTGTGACACCGCGTCGAGTGGGCGCGGCGCGCCATCCCCCGGCGCCCGTACGACCAGGGTAATGCGCTCCGGTCGATACGACATCCGCACAGGTCAGGCGGCGTGGCGAGGGGAAATTCAGCTCGCCGGCTGCTTCTCGCGCAGCTCCTTGATCTTGGCCTTCTTGCCCCGCAGCTCGCGCAGGTAGTAGAGCTTGGCGCGCCGCACGTCACCGCGGGTCACGACCTCGATCCGGTCGAGCGCTGGGCTGTTCAGCGGGTAGGTGCGCTCCACACCCACGCCGAAGCTGACCTTGCGGACCGAGAAGGTCTCGCGCAGACCGTCACCCTGGCGGCGGATGACGACGCCCTGGAAGATCTGGACCCGGGACCGGTTACCCTCGACGACCCGCGCGTGCACCTTCACGGTGTCACCGGCGCGGAAGTCGGGGATGTCAACGCGCTTCGACTGGGCGTCAAGGGCGTCCAGGATGTTCATCGCTGTGTCCTCGTGAGGCTCACGGCGCACCGTCAGTCGATGCGCGGATGGGTGATTCTGACCCCCGGGTGGTGCCGGCGGAGCCGACCCCGGTCGAGGGTCCTCGCAGCCGCCCACGGCGTGGACGGATGCGGCAACCCCTCTACTTTGCCACATCCCCCGCCGGCGACTGAAATCCACCCCGGTCCAGCGCCGCGCGGTCCCGCTTGTCCAGGCTCTCCGGCGGCAGCGCGGCGATCATGTCGGGGCGGCGGCCCGCCGTGCGCAGCAGCGCCTCGTCGCGGCGCCAGCGAGCGATCTTCCCGTGGTCGCCGGAGCGGAGCACCTCGGGCACCTCGTGCCCGCGCCAGGTCGCCGGCTTGGTGTACATCGGGGCTTCCAGCAGCCCGTGGGCGTGCGACTCCTCGTCCAGCGAGCCGGCGTTGCCGAGCACACCGGGCAGCAGCCGGGTGACCGCCTCCAGGATGACCAGCACGGCCACCTCGCCGCCGAAGAGCACATAGTCGCCGAGGGAGACCTCGGTCACCCGCATCCGGGTCGCCGCGTGGTCGAGCACCCGCTGGTCGATGCCCTCGTAGCGGCCGCAGGCGAAGAGCAGGTGCGACTCGGCGGCCAGCTCGTGCGCCATGGCCTGGGTGAACGGGACGCCGGCCGGCGACGGGACGAGCAACCGGGGCAGGGTGTGCCCGTCCGGGCTCAGCTCGTCGGGGGCCAGGGCGTCGAGGGCCTCGCCCCACGGCTCGGGCCGCATCACCATGCCGGGACCGCCGCCGTAGGGGGTGTCGTCGACCGTGCGGTGCACGTCGTGGGTCCAGGTCCGCAGATCGTGTACGGCCAGCCGCAGCGTGCCGCTCGCCCGGGCCTTGCCGATCAGCGACAGGTCCAGCGGGGCGAAGTATTCCGGGAAGATCGACACGATGTCGACGCGCATGAGGGCGGGGCTCCAGTCAGAGGTCGAGCAGCCCGCCGGGCAGCTCCACCACCACGCGTCCGCCCGGGACGTCGACCTCGGGCACGATCGCCTTGACGAACGGGATGAGCGCGGTCCGCCCGTCGGGGCGCCGCAGCACCAGCAGGTCGGAGGCGGGGGCGTGGTCGATCCGGGCCACCTCGCCCAGCCGCTCGCCGTCGGGCGTCACCACGGCCAGGCCGACCAGCTGGTGGTCGAGGAACTCCTCCGGGTCCGCCGGCGGAGCGACGTCGGCGCTGTCCACGCCGATCAGGGTGCCGCGCAGCGCCTCGGCGACGTTGCGGTCCAGCACGCCCTCGAAGGCGACCAGCAGCCGCCCCTGGTGCCAGCGGGCCGACTCGATGGTCAACTTGTCCGGCACCCGGTAGGCGCCGGGCTCCGGAGGCGCGACCGCGCCGGGGTCGGTGACCAGCACCGACCCCGGCGCGAAGCGTGCTTCGGGCTCATCGGTCCGCACCTCCACGGTGACCTCACCGCGGATGCCGTGCGGCTTACCGATCCGGCCGACGATGAGAAGCATCAGTACGAGTCGACGATGTCGACGCGCACCCCGCGCCCACCGATGGAGCCGATCACCTGGCGCAGCGCCTTGGCGGTCCGGCCGGACCGCCCGATCACCGTGCCGAGGTCCTCCGGGTGCACGCGGACCTCGAGCCGCTTGCCCCGACGGGAGTCGACCATGCGCACCCGGACGTCGTCCGGGTGGTCGACGATCCCCTTGACCAGGTGCTCCAGGGCGGGACGCAGTGCCATGTCAGGCCTGCTCGCCGGACTCGGCACCGGTCTGCTCCTCGGCCTTCGGCGCCTCGGCCTCGGCGGCCGGGGCCTGGGCCTTGGCGGCCTTCTTGGCCGGAGCCGGGGTCTCCGCCACGCCGGCGGCGGCCTTCGCCTCGGCCTCGTACGTCGCCTTGCGGTCGGCCCGCTCCGGGGCGACCTTCAGCGGCGGCGGGGCCGGCAGGCCCTTGAACTTCTGCCAGTCACCGGTCAGCTCCAGCAGGCGCTGCACGGCCTCGCTCGGCTGCGCGCCGACCGACAGCCAGTACTGGACCCGCTCCGACTTGACCTCGATCACCGAAGGGTCCTCCTTCGGCTGGTACACACCGACGAACTCGATCGCGCGACCGTCACGCTTGGTGCGCGAGTCGGCGACGACGATGCGGTACTGCGGGTTGCGGATCTTGCCCATCCGCAGGAGCCGGATCTTTACGGCCACAGTTGTTTCGCTCCTGTTGCGATCTCACCGGCCCGGTGCGGGCGGTGTGGCGGGTGAGCGCCGACCGGCACAGTGGGGTTGGGCCGGAGACTGCTCGGTTAACTGGCGACACGCCCGGGTTAGAGGGCGCCGGACGCGCGCCGGATACCAGCGACCCATTCTGCCATGTCCGGCCCCGATCTCTCACACCGGACCCGGACAGCTCACCCGGGTCGCCCGCGACGGTGACGAACGACACCCGCTCAGCGCACCGGCGGCCGGTCCCAGCCGGGCGGCAGTTCGTCCGGTACGTCCCAGTCGGCCGGCGGGGTGAAGTCGCACCAGGTGCCGTCGAAGGGGAACTCGCCGGCCTCGGCGATCCGGATCACCCGCTCCCCCTCGGCCCGGACCGCCTTCTCGTCGGTGACCCAGTAGTGCTCGGGAAAGGCGAGGCGTTCGAGGAACTCGTCCTCGTCCTTCCACTCCCAGCTCAGGTCCGGATGGACCACCACGTCGAGGTCCTGGTCGACCATGTCGACCCCGGCCACCGGGCCGTCGTCCCAGCGGACGCCGGGCTCCTCCAGATTGACGTACCAGTTCTGGAAGCGGTCGCGCGCGTCCCGGAACCACCAGACCGAGTGGGCGGCGCCGCTGGGCAGGAACTTCAGCACCGGCGGCCCGCTCCAGCGGCCCCGGGCCAGCCGGTAGGAGGAGGTGACCCACTCGGCGAAGGGCACCGCCCGCATGCCCAGCCCTGCCTCGGTCACCTCGTGCGCGACCGGGGTGTTCCGGGCCACCCAGAGCAGCAGGCCGCGCTCGTCGTCGCACACGACGCGGGCCGGCCGGACCCAGCCGATCCGGCCGTGCCGCACGTTCCGGTGCAGGATCAGCCGACCCGGCGCGAACCGGACGGCGGGGTCGCCCGGCCGCACCTCAGTAGGCGCGGGCCAGGACGGCGACCAGGTCGGGCTCGTCCTCGGAGTCCGGCACCGAGCCGTCGGCCCGCAGCAGGCACCGGACGGTGACGCCCTGGCCGTTCGCCTCGGCCTCACCCTGGACGCCGACCGCCGACCACGGCACCTTGGCCCAGCCGGTGGCGGCCGCCTCGATCGCCTCGGCGAGGGTGCCGACCTCGACGGTGCGGGACTGCCGGAACGCCAGCGCCTGGTCGTGCAGCGCCTGCTGGTCCGCCTCCAGCGCGGCGAGCACCGCGCCCACCACGTCGGCGACCGGGACCGGCGCCTTCGAGCCGTCCGTACGCCGGACCACCACCGCGTTGCCGGCGGCCAGGTCGCGGGGGCCGACCTCGACGCGCACCGGGTAGCCGCGCAGCTCGGCGTCGACGGCGCGGCGACCGAACGCGGTGTCGGTCCGGTCGTCCAGCGCGACCCGGATCCCGGCGTCGCGCAGCGCGTCGCGGAGCTTGGCCGCCGCCTCGCCCACGCCCTCGCCGTCCTTGACGATCATCACGTACGCCTGGACCGGCGCCAGCTTCGGCGGCACCCGCAGGCCGTTGTCGTCGCCGTGGCACATGATCAGGCCACCGAGCATCCGGGTCGAGGTGCCCCAGGAGGTGGTCCAGGCGTGCTCCCGGCCGCCCTCGGCCGAGGAGTAGCTGATGTCGAAGGCCTTGGCGAAGTTCTGGCCCAGCTCGTGGCTGGTGCCCAGCTGGAGCGCCTTGCCGTCGCCCATCATGCCTTCGCAGGTGTAGGTGGCGGTGGCGCCGGCGAAGCGCTCGCGGGCGGTCTTCAGGCCGACCACCACCGGGATGCCCAGCACGTTGACCATCAGGTCCTCGTACGCCTCGTGCAGGATCCGGCGGGCGTAGGCGCGCGCGTCCTCGCGGGTGGCGTGCGCGGTGTGCCCCTCCTGCCAGAGGAACTCGCTGGTGCGCAGGAAGATCCGGGGGCGCAGCTCCCAGCGGACCACGTTCGCCCACTGGTTGAGCAGCAGCGGCAGGTCCCGGTAGGAGTCGATCCACTTGGCCATGAACTCGCCGATCACCGTCTCGCTGGTGGGGCGGACCACCACCGGCTCGGCGAGCTGCTTGCCACCGCCGTGGGTGACCACGGCCAGCTCCGGCGAGAAGCCCTCGACGTGCTCGGCCTCGCGCTTGAGGTAGCTCTCCGGGATGAAGAGCGGGAAGTACGCGTTCTCCGCGCCGGCCGCCTTGATCCGGGCGTCCATCTCGGCCTGCATCCGCTCCCAGATGGCGTAGCCCGCCGGTCGGATGACCATGGTGCCCCGCACCGGGCCGTTGTCGGCCAGCTTCGCCTTGGCGATCAGGTCCTGGTACCAGCGGGGAAAGTCCTCCGCACGGGGAGTGAGCACGCGTGCCATGACCGCACATCCTATGCGGCGGGCGGGCCGCCGCTGCGCCCGGGAGTCGGCGCGCGCCGTGTCGCGCCGGCCGACCGTAGACTTCGACGGCGATGGGTGAGCTTTCGGACGACGGCGTGCGGTCGTCGCGCGGCGTCAGAAGCGTCGAGCCGGAGTCGTCGCGGCAACGGCTGCGGGACGCGATCGTCGATGCCGCCCGCGCGAGGACGATCGCCGCGGGCTGGGACGGCGTCCGGATGGGCGGGGTGGCGGAGACCGCCGGGGTGAGCCGGCAGACCGTCTACAACGAGTTCGGCAGCAAGGCCGGCCTGGCCGAGGCGCTCGCCCGGCGCGAGGTGGACCGGTTCGTCGGCGAGGTCCGCGCGGCCCTCGACGCGCACGGCCCCGACGTGCGGGCCGCCGCGTACGCGGCCATCCGGCACACCCTCGCCGCCGCCGCGGACAACCCGCTGGTCAAGGCGATCCTGACCAGCGCCCGGGGCGGCTCCGACGAGCTGCTGCCCTACCTGACCACCCGGTCCGAGCTGGTGCTCACCGAGTCGTCCGCCGCCCTGCTGGAGTGGGCCGGCCGGCACCTGCCGGAGGCCGACCCGGCGGCCCTGGCCTTCGCCGCCGACACCATCGTCCGCCTGGTGGTCAGCCACATCGTGCTCCCCCGGTCCCCGGTGGACGACACCGCCGACCAACTGGCCGACCTGGCCGTCCACCTCTTCCACACGGCCGCCACCCGACCGCCGGGTTGATCAAGAAGTTTGCGTCGGGAACGGGCCGTCCGCCGACGCGAACCTCTTGATCAACGAGCAGTGGGAAGGACCCGGCCGCGCAGGATGACGCGGGACGGGGTGCGGACCACGCGCAGGTCGCGGCGGGGGTCCTCCGGGTAGACGGTCAGGTCGGCGAGGCCGCCCTCGACCAGGCCGGGAAAGCCGAGCCACTCCCGGGCCCGCCAGGAGGCGGCGGCGAGCACGTCCTCGGCGGACATGCCGGCCTGCTCGTGCAGGAGCAGCATCTCCTCGGCGGCGAGCCCGTGGTCGATGCCGCCGCCCGCGTCGGTGCCCACGTAGATCGGCACCCCCGCCTCGTGCGCGGCGCGGACCACCTCGGGAAAGCGGTCGCGCAGGGCGAGCATGTGGTCGGCGTACCCGGGGAACTTCGCCCGGGCCTGCTCGGCGATGTGGCCGAAGGTGCGGATGTTGATCATCGTGGGCACCAGCGCGGTGCCCTGCCGGGCCATCAGGTCGATCAGGTCGAGGCTCAGCCCGGTGCCGTGCTCCACCGAGTCCACCCCGGCCCGCACCATGATCTCCACGGCCGACTCGGAGAAGGTGTGCACGGCCGCGCGTACCCCGGCGGCGTGCGCGGCGGCGACCGCCGCGGTCATGGTGTCGGCGTCCCAGGCCGGCGCCAGGTCGCCCACCCCCCGGTCGATCCAGTCGCCGACCAGCTTGACCCAGCCGTTGCCGGCGGCGGCCTGCGCGGCGATCGTCGCGGCCACCTCGGCCGCGCCGACCTCCACCCCGATGTCGCGCAGGTAGCGCTTCGGCGGCGCGACGTGCCGGCCGGCGCGGGCCAGTCGCGGCAGGTCCGGCTCGTCGTCGAGTTCCGGGTACGGGTACGGCGAGCCGGCGTCGCGGATGGCCAGCACCCCGGCGTCCCGGTCGGTGCGGGCCAGCTCGCGTGCCTGGTCGAGGGAGGTGATCGGGGCGCCGCCCCGGGCGATGCCGATGTGGCAGTGGGCGTCGGTCAGGCCAGGCAGCACGAAGCCGCCGTCGACGACCGTCTCGGCGCCGGCCACGGGTTCGAAGGTGACCCGGTCACCGACCAGCCAGACGTCCCGGACCTCGTCGTCGGGCAGGAGCACACCGCGCACGTGCAGAGCCATGTGCACAGTCCTACCCGATCACGCCCGCGAGCGCGTCATGAGCCCGCCGCGGTACGCCGACGGCCCCGCCCCCGGGTGGGGACGGGGCCGTCGGCACGGGGTCAGCGCGGGCCCTTGTCACCGCCCTTGCCGAGCTTGTTGAAGTCGATCTTCGGCAGCTTGAAGCCCGGGGGCAGGCCCTGGCCACCGGCCAGGTCACCCGGGTCGAGGCCCGGCGGGAGCTGCGGCATGCCGCCCGGGAAGCCGCCCGGCACCCCGGCGCCGGTGCGCGGCCGCCCGCCGCCCTTGGTGCCCTTGCGCTTGTTCTTCGGCGACTTGGTCGCCTTGCGCCGGCCGCCGCCGGGCAGGCCCATCATGCCGCCCATCTGCTTCATCATCTTCTGCGCGTCGGCGAAGCGGTTGAGCAGCTGGTTGACGTCCATGACGGTGACGCCGGAGCCGTTCGCGATGCGGGCCCGGCGCGACCCGTTGATGATCTTCGGGGTGGTGCGCTCGGCCGGGGTCATCGACCGGATGATCGCGGTCACCCGGTCGAAGTGCTTGTCGTCCAGCTCGGCGAGCTGGTCCTTCATCTGCCCCATACCCGGCATCATGGCCAGCACGTTGGCGATCGGACCCATCCGGCGGACCGCGATGAGCTGGTCGAGGAAGTCCTCCAGGGTGAACTGCTCGCCGCCCATCAGCTTGGCGGTCATCTTCTCCTTCTGATCGGCGTCGAAGGCCTGCTCGGCCTGCTCGATCAGAGTGAGGACGTCGCCCATGCCGAGGATCCGGCTGGCCATCCGGTCGGGGTGGAAGACGTCGAAGTCCTCCAGCTTCTCGCCGGTGGAGGCGAACAGGATCGGCTGCCCGGTGACCTCCCGGACCGACAGCGCGGCACCACCGCGGGCGTCGCCGTCGAGCTTGGAGAGGACCACGCCGCTGATGCCGACGCCGTCGCGGAACGCCTCGGCGGTGCGGACCGCGTCCTGACCGACCATCGCGTCGATGACGAAGATGACCTCGTCGGGCTGCACGGCGTCGCGGATGTCCGCGGCCTGCTGCATCATCTCGGCGTCGATGCCGAGCCGGCCGGCGGTGTCGACGATGACGATGTCCCGGGCGGCCCGCTTGGCGTGCTCGATCGAGTCGCGGGCGACCTGCACCGGGTCACCGACGCCGTTGCCGGGCTCCGGGGCGTACACCTCCACGCCGGCCCGGCCACCGAGCACCTGGAGCTGCCCGACGGCGTTGGGGCGCTGGAGGTCGGCGGCGACCAGCAGCGGCTGGTGCCCCTGGGCCTTGAGCCAGCGGGCCAGCTTGCCGGCCAGGGTGGTCTTGCCGGAACCCTGGAGACCGGCCAGCATGATCACGGTCGGCGGGTGCTTGGCGAACTGGAGCCGCCGCCCCTCGCCACCGAGGACCGCGATGAGCTCCTCGTTGACGATCTTGACGATCTGCTGGGCCGGGTTGAGCGCCTGGGAGACCTCGGCGCTGCGCGCCCGCTCCTTGACGTTCGCGATGAAGCCCTTGACCACCGGCAGGGCGACGTCGGCCTCCAGCAGCGCCATGCGGATCTCGCGCGCGGTGGCGTCGATGTCGGCGTCGGTGAGCCGACCCTTGCCGCGGAGCTTGGTGAAGATCCCGGACAGGCGGTCACTCAAGGTGTCAAACACGCGAACATCCCGTTTGTCGTTTTCGGCGGGCACAGTCGACCGGCACGCACACGTCCGGCTACCCGCAAGGGTAACGGTCCCGCCTCCGCGCTGCTTCCCACCGGCCCGACCCCCGCCAGGAGATCACGACCGGTCGGTCACGACGCGACCAGGCCCGACTGGTACGCGAAGACCACCAGCTGGGCGCGGTCCCGGGCGCCCAGCTTGACCATGGCCCGGCTGACGTGGGTACGCGCGGTGGCCGGGCTGACCACCAGGCGCTCGGCGATCTCGACGTTGCTCAGCCCCTCACCGACCAGCCCCACCACCTCGCGTTCCCGGTCGGTGAGGCTGCCGAGGCGGGGGTGCGGGCGGGGCACCCGGGCCGGCCGGGTGGCGAACTCCCGGACCACCCGCCGGGTCACCGACGGGGACAGCAGCGCCTCGCCCTCGGCGACCAGTCGGATCGCCCGCAGCAGCTCGGCCGGGCGGGTGTCCTTGGTGAGGAAGCCGCTGGCCCCGTGGCGGAGCGCGTCGAAGACGTACTCGTCCAGCTCGAAGGTGGTCAGCACGACCACCCGGGTGCCGGCGAGCGCGGGGTCGGCCACGATCCGCCGGGTCGCCTCGATGCCGTCGACGCCGGGCATCCGGACGTCCATGAGCACCACGTCGGGGCGTTCCCGGCGGGCCGCCTCCACGGCGGCGAGCCCGTCGGCGGCCTCGCCGACCACGGTGAGGTCGTCCTCGCTCTCCACCAGGGCACGCAGCCCGATCCGGACCAGGTCCTGGTCGTCGGCGAGCAGCACGCGGATCATGCGACCTCCTCCACGGGCAGTGTGGCGGACACCCGGAAGCCGGCGCCGGCGGCGGGGCCGGCGGTGAACGACCCGCCCAGCGCGGTGACCCGCTCCCGCATGCCGGCCAGCCCGTACCCGCCGGACCGGTCCGCCGGGGCGGCCGGGCCGCGGCCGGTGTCGGTGACCTCCACGGCGACCTCGGTGGGCGCGTACCGGAGCCGGACGGTGGCGGTGGCCGGACCGGCGTGCCGCAGCACGTTGGTCAGCGCCTCCTGCACCACCCGGTACGCGGCCAGGTCCACCGCGACCGGGAGCGGACGGGGCGCCCCGTCCACCTCGACGGTGACCGGGAGCCCGGCGCCGGCCAGCCGTTCGCGCAACTGCGGGAGCTGGGCCAGCCCGGGCGCGGGGGCACGCTCGTCGACGGCCTCGTCGCGGCGGACCACGGTCAGCGTGACCCGCAACTCGTCGAGCGCCTCCTTGCTGGTCCGGCTGATCGCAGTGAGCGCCGCCTCGGCCTGCTCGGGCTTGCGGGACAGCAGGTGCAGGGCGATCTCGGCCTGGAGGTGGATCGCGGCGAGGCCGTGCCCGACCACGTCGTGCACCTCCCGCGCCACCCGCAGCCGCTCCGCGTCGGCCAGCCGGCGCGCCTCGTCGGTGCGGCTGCGCGCCGCGTTCTCCCGGCCCAGCCGCACGGTGACCCCCGCGGCGAACGGCACCACCACCCAGGCGGCGGCCGGCATCAGCCCGACCAGGCCGGGCGGGCGCACCCCGACGAAGACGTGCGTGAGCAGTGCGAGCAGCGCGACCCCGCCGGCCACCGCCGCGACCCGCACCGGCCGGTACGCGGCCGTGGTGTAGACCGCGACGAAGAGCGACAGCAGGATCGGGCCGTACGGGTAGCCGAGCACCAGGTAGGCGGTGCTCGCCGCGGTGACCACCGCCAGGGTGGCCAGTGGCCAGCGCCGGCGCACGGCCACCGCGAGCGCGGCCACCACGACCAGCGGGTAGGTGGCCCGCCCGGTGCCCACGCCCTGGTTGAGGCCGGCCGGCGCGGTGCCGGCCAGCCCGATCACCAGCAGGGCCAGGGCGACCAGGCCGTCCAGGAGCCGGGGGCCCCAGCCGCCACGCTCGCGGTCCACGTTCCCTCCCCCGCCCCGCCTCAGCCGATGTCCCGGCGGCGCAGCAGCACCGCGCCGAGGGCCGCGAACCCGACCAGGTACGCCGCCACCACCACGGCCGCCTGCCCGCCGCCGACGGTGGCCGCGACCCCGGGGGTGTCCCCGGGCGCGCCGAGCGCGGCGGCCAGCGACCCGGCGTTCGGCCCGGGCAGCCCCTCCTGCGCCGTCGCCACCCAGTCGACCAGCGGCGCGGCGATCGCGGCGAGCAGGTTCTGCACCGCGAGCATCCACACCAGGCCCAGCCCGACGGGCAGGGCCACGGCGCGCAGCGCGACGGCGAGCACGGCACCGAGCATGGCCCACATCGTGGCGATGAGCCACCCCGCCCCGATCCCGGTGAGCAGGTCGCCGATCGGCGGCCAGGTCACCGGCTGCGCCTCGGCGGACGCGATGAGCAGGCTGGTCACCGCGCCGACCGCGAACACGGCGAGCACCACGGCCAGCGCGGCGGCGGCGAGCGCGAGCAGCTTGCCGGCGTACACCTCCAGCCGGGTCGGGCCCTGGGTGAGCACGGTCTTCCAGGTGCCCCAGCCGTACTCGCCGCCGACGGTGAGCACGCCGAGGATCAGCAGGATCGCGCCGAGGAAGACCGGCAGGCCGCCGAGGGAGTTCCCGACCAGCTGGTCGGGGAGCAGCGCGGGCAGCGCCCGGCCGGTGTTCGGCCCGTCGGTGCCACCCGCCAGGCCGGCGTACGGGAAGAGGTAGGTGAAGATCAGCGAGAGCGCCAGCGTGATGGCCAGCAGCAGCCAGGTGGCCGGCCGCCGGACCAGCTTGACGGTCTCGGCGCGGAAGCTACGCGACATCGGCCGTTCCCTTCTCCACGAGGTCGAAGAAGACCTGTTCCAGGTCCCGTTCCCGGGGGCGCAGCTCGCGCACGGCGAGCCCGGCCCCGACCAGCTCGGCGTTGAGCCAGGCGGCCCGGTCCGGCTCGACGGCCAGCTCCAGCCCGCCGTCGACCACCCGGACCCGCTCGGCGCCGACCAGGTCCCGCGCCCGGGCGGCCGCCTCGTCCAGCGGGTCGGCGAGCAGCCGCAGCCCGGCCGCGCCGCGCAGCTCGGCCACGGTGCCCTCGGCGACCAGCCGGCCCCGGGCGATCACGCCGACCCGGTCGCAGACCTGCTCGACCTCGGCGAGCAGGTGGCTGGAGACCAGCACCGTGCAGCCGGCCGCGCCGAGCCGGCGGACGAGGGTCCGCATGTCCGCCATGCCGGCCGGGTCGAGGCCGTTGGTCGGCTCGTCCAGGATCAGCAGGCGGGGATCCTTCAGCAGCGCGGCGGCCACCCCGAGCCGCTGCTTCATGCCCAACGAGTAGCCGGCGTAGCGGTCGCCGGCCCGGTCGGTCAGGTCGACCAGGTCGAGCACGAGCGCGACCCGGTCGGCGCCGACGCCGGCGTAGCGGGCCAGCACCCGCAGGTTGTCCCGGCCGGAGAGGTAGGGGTAGAAGGCCGGTCCCTCGATCAGCGCGCCGACCCCGGTGAGCCGGCCGGCGGCGGGCGGGCGGCCGAGCAGCCGGACCGTGCCGGCGGTGGGCCGGACCAGCCCGAGCAGCATGCGCAGGGTGGTGGTCTTGCCGGCGCCGTTGGGGCCGAGGAAGCCGTACACCTCGCCGGCCCGGACGGTGAGCTGGAGGTCCTGCACGGCGGTCAGGCCGCCGTACCGTTTGGTGAGCCCTTCGGTCTGCACTGGCAGGTTCATGCCACCGAGCGTCCCGCCGGGCGGCCCCCGGCACGTCGCCCCGGCGGCGGCTTCCGGACTACGTCCCCTGACGTAGTCAGACGGCGGCGAGCACGGCGGCCTCGATCCGGGCCCGGTCGGCGTCCGGTGGCCAGCCGCCGACCAGGTAGAACGCGTCCACCACGTCCCCGCCGAGGGTGGAGATCCGGGCGGCCCGCACCTGGGCGCCGGCCTCGTCGAGGGCGCAGGCGACCCGGTAGAGCAGCCCGGCCGCGTCGGCGGCGCGCAGCTCCAGCAGCACGGCGTCGGTGGCCGCCTCGCGGTGCCAGACCACCCGCGGCGCGGCGCCCTGGCCGCGCGCGGCCAGGGCCCGGCCGCGCAGCCGCTGGGTGACCGAGACGTCGCCGGTGACCGCGCGGCGCAGGTCGGCGCGGAGCGCGATCGGGTCGGGGGCCAGGCCGTAGCGCGGCTGCACCCGGCACTGCACCAGGGCCCGGCCGTCGACCGTGGCGGCGTCCGCGGAGATCACCTCCAGCCGGTGCAGGGCCAGGCAGCCGGCCACCGTGGCGAGCAGCCCGCGCCGGTCGGCCGCGGCCACCGACACCCGGTCCTCCCCGAGGTGTACGACGGGCAGCGGCCCGGCGACCAGCGCCGGGTCGGGGGCCGGCGGGGCGGGCACCACGCCGGTGTCCAGGGCGGTGCGCACCCGGGCGACCAGTTCGGCGACCAGCCGCCCCTTCCAGTCCGACCAGGCGGCCGGCCCGGTGGCCGCGGCGTCGGCCCGGACGAGGCCGTGCAGCAGGTCCAGGGTGGTGGTGTCGCCGACCCGCTCGGCGACCCCGGCGACGGTCTTCGGGTCGGAGAGATCCCGCCGGGTGGCCACGTCGGGCAGCAGCAGGTGCAGCCGGACCAGCTTGGCGATCAGCGCCGCCTCGTCCGCGGGCAGCCCGATCCGGGTGGCCACCGCCTCGGCGAGGGGCGCGCCCACGGTGCTGTGGTCACCCGGCAGCCCCTTGCCGATGTCGTGCAGGAACGCGCCGAGCAGCAGCAGGTCGGGGCGGTCCACGTCGCGGGTGTGCCGGCTCGCCTCGTACGCGGCCTGCACCAGGTGCCGGTCCAGGGTGAACCGGTGCACCGGGTTGTGCTGGGGCAGGCTGCGCAGCCGGGTCCACTCGGGCAGCCAGCCGTCGATCAGCCCGTACCGGTCGCAGGTCTCCCAGGCGGGCACCAGGCCGGGACCGGCACCGAGCAGGGTGATCAGCGCGGCCCGGGCGGCCGGCGGCCAGGGCGCGGGCAGCGGCGGGCAGTACGCGGCCAGCCACTCGCAGGTGGCCCGGGCGATGGGCAGCCGGGTGGTGGCCGCGGCGGCGGCGATCCGCAGCGACAGGCTCGGGTCGGGGCGGGCGCCGATCGCGGCGCGGGCGAGCACCAGCTCGCCGTCCTGCTCGACCACGTCCCGGGCGACCGGTCGGCGCAGCGGCCGGCCGCCGGCGGTCCGGTGCCGCCCGGCGCGCAGCCGGTCGGCGGCTCGCCAGGCGTCGTCGAGGGCGTGGCTGACGGTGCGGGCGTCCCCGGCCACCCGGCGCAGCAGCGCGTCGCCGTCGCCGACCGGCACCGCCTCGGCGTCCGCGTCCCCGGTCAGGGGCTGCCGCAGCCCGAGCAGGGCGGCGACGCCGTCGCGTTCCTGGGCGACGAGCCGGTCGACCCGGCGGCCGACCTGCTGGTGCAGGGCGTCGCGGGTGTCGAGGAGCCGCCGGTGGGCGGCGTGCACGGCGGGGCGCAGCGCGTCGGTCACCCCCGCGGTGGCGATGGCCCGGAGGATGCCGACGTCGCGCAGCCCGCCGGCGGCCTCCTTGAGGTCGCCCTCCAGCAGGAAGGCCAGCTCGCCGTGGGTCTCCCAGCGGGCGGCGGTGATCTCCCGCAGGCGTGGGAGCTGCCGGACGGCGGTGCGCCGCCAGTGGTCGGCGGCGGTGCGCACGAGCTGTTCGGTCAGGGCCGGGTCGCCGGCCACGTGACGGGCGTCGAGCAGGCCGAGGGCGACCTTGACGTCGTCCTGGGCCACCGAGAGCGCCTCGGGGAGGGTCCGCACCGAGTGGTCCAGCCGCAGCCCGGCGTCCCAGATGGGATACCAGAGCGAGGCGGCGAGTTCGTCGATGCCGGGCACCCCCGCGTGCAGCAGCACCAGGTCGAGGTCGCCGTAGGGCGCGCACTGCCGCCGCCCCAGCCCGCCGACCGCGACCAGGGCGATCCCCGCCCGCTGCGGGAAGGCGGACCTTAGCCAGCCGTCCAGCGCCGCGGCCCGCGCCCGCCGGGCTTCGGCCCCGATCCCGCCCGGCAGGCCGGCGACCTCGTTGACCAGGAAGTCCGCGCCGTGGCCGGGAGGTCCGGACGCGTTCTCCGTGATCAACGAGGTCACCGGGACGTCCTCAGAGGGCGTCGAGGCCGCGCTCGCCGGTGCGGACCCGGACGACCTCCTCGACGCCGGTCACCCAGACCTTGCCGTCGCCGATCTTGCCGGTCCGGGCAGCGCCCACGATGGCGTCGACGATCTTGTCGACGTCCATCTCGTCGGTGAGCACCTCGACCCGGATCTTGGGCAGGAACTCGACCGTGTACTCGGCACCCCGGTAGACCTCGGTGTGCCCCTTCTGCCGGCCGTAGCCCTGGACCTCGCTGACGGTCAGGCCGGCCACGCCGAGGGCGTGCAGGGCCTCCTTCACCGCGTCCAGCTGGTACGGCTTGATGACCGCGGTCACCAGCTTCATGTCCAACCCCTCCATCCCAGGAACGTTAACCGGCGACCTTCTCGCTGACTGGCTCGGCGGGCTCCTCCGCCGGGTCGGTGGGTTCCGGGGCCGGCTTGGCGGCGCCGATCCCGGCCATCGCGAACGCGCCCCCGCCGCTGCCGCCCGTGCTGGGCGACAGGTCGTACGCGCTCTCCGCGTGCTCGGCGACGTCGATGCCGTCGACCTCGGCCTCGGCCGCCACCCGGAAGCCGATCGTCTTCTCGATGGCGAAGGCGAGCAACCAGGCGATGCCGGCCGACCACACGGTGACGATCAGGCCGGCCAGCGCCTGCCGGCCGAGCTGGGTCAGGCCGCCACCGTAGAAGAGGCCGTCCGAGGCGCCCACCACGTCGCTGATCGCGCCGTTGACCGAGTTGCTGGCGAAGAGGCCGAGCCAGAGCGACCCGATCCAGCCGCCGACGAAGTGCACGCCCACCACGTCGAGGGAGTCGTCGTAGCCGAGCTTGTACTTCAGGCTGATGGCGAGGGCGCAGACCGCACCGGCGACGATGCCGAGCAGGACCGCCGCCCACGGGGCGATGAAACCGCAGGCCGGGGTGATGGCGACCAGACCCGCCACGGCGCCCGAGGACGCGCCGACCATGGTCGGCCGGCCATCCTTGATCCACTCGACCGCCAGCCAGCCGAGCACCGCGGCGGCGGTGGCGAGCTGGGTGTTGAGGAAGGCCAGCCCGGCCACCGAGTCGACGGTCAGCTCCGAGCCGGCGTTGAAGCCGAACCAGCCGAACCAGAGCAGGCCGGCGCCGAGCGCGACCAGCGGGATGTTGTGCGGCTTCATGCCCTCCCGGGGCCAGCCGACCCGCCGGCCGAGCACCAGGGCCACGCCGAGCGCCGCCGCACCGGCGTTGATGTGCACCGCCGTGCCACCGGCGAAGTCGAGCGCGTGCAGCTTGGCGCCGATGATGCCGCCGCCCCACACCCAGTGCGCGACCGGGAAGTAGACCAGGGTGGCCCAGCCGAAGGCGAAGAGCAGCCAGCCGGCGAACTTGGCCCGGTCGGAGATGGCGCCGCTGATCAGCGCGACGGTGATCACCGCGAAGACCATCTGGAACGCCATGAACACGTACAGCGGGACCCCGATGCCGCTGGGGTTCTCCGCCGTGGCGCCCCAGAGGTCGGTCTCGGCGAGGAACGTCTTGGTGCCGAGGTAGGCGGCGGGGTCGCCCCAGAATCCGTTGACGTCGGCCCCGAAGGCGACGCTGAAGCCGTAGAACCACCACAGAACCGAGATGAGCCCGATGGCGGAGAAGCTCATCATCATCATGTTGAGCACGCCCTTGGCCCGGTTCAGGCCGCCGTAGAACAGCGCCAGGCCCGGGGTCATGAGCAGCACGAGAGCGGTCGAAACCAGCAGCCAAACGGTGTTGCCGCCGTCGATCGTCGGTGCTTCAGGCACGCTGGCCTCCTAAAGGTGAAGTCTCCTCCTTCGCGGCTTCCGGGGCAGCGTCGCCCGTACGCCGGTTGCGCGGAAGCTTGCTCGGCGGCTGTTTCCTTCACCGACACCGCTCGATTTCCGACGCGTGACGCTGTGTTTCCGGCGTGTGACGAAAGACGATCATGCCTGGGGAAAACGGAAAGAGTGGCCGTTCCGACGAGGAACCGGCCACTTTTCGTCGATGCGGGCTCAGCGCAGGGCGTACTCGAGGGCGTGCCGCTCGTAGTCGAGCAGCCGCAGGTCGCGCATGGGCCGACGCAGGTGGCCCTTGTGCACGATGCGGACGAACGCCGGCTCGCCGGCCGCGGCCATCCGCCGGATGCCCTCCACGTGGTCGACGATCCGCTTGCGGATGGTCCGGATCAGCCGGTGCCGGTCCCGCGGGATCAGTCCGTAGGCGTCGGCGAAGAGGCGCAGCCGGCGCGGCCGGTCCGGGTGCTTCCAGCCGAGGGTGATCGAGTCCCGGTCGGAGAAGATCGGCACCCACGTCCAGGCCGCGTACGCCACGTCGTAGATCCGGGCGCCGGGCGAGGCCAGGTCGAAGTCGATCAACCCGAGGGTGCCGTCGGGCCGCCAGATCACGTTGTGCGGGGCGGCGTCGTGGTGGCAGATCACCTCGGTGTCCGGCGGGGGCGGGCCGAACGAGCGCCAGACCGCGCCGGGCGGCGGGGTGAAGCCGTACTGGGCGTCGTGGAACATCCGCAGCATGGTCGCCACGGTGACCAGGGCCTCGTCGGTGACCCAGTGCGGGGCCAGCGGGTACTCCCCGCACTCCCCCTCCAGGTACGACAGGACCTCCCGGTTGCGCTCGTCCATGCCCAGGGCGCGGGGCGCGCCGGTGAAGCCGACGTACTCCAGGTGCCGCAGCAGCGAGTGCACCGAGGGGGTCCACGGGCCGGCGTTGCGCCGGACGGTGTCGCCCACCCGGACCACGGTGCTCACGTTCCCGCCGTGCAGCGGGATCTCCTGCGAAGTCACGTACGGTCTCCCGAGGCGCGGCGACGGGTGGCTGGGGTCGCGCCACCCCGCGTAGGCGCGATCGTCAGTCGTCACGTCGAGGCTACGCGTCCCGGGCGAGCGGCTCATTGCCGAGCAGCGCGTCGACGAACTGCGCCGGGTCGAACGGGGCCAGGTCGTCCGGGCCCTCGCCGAGGCCGACCAGCTTCACCGGGATGCCCAGCTTGCGCTGCACGGCGATCACGATGCCGCCCTTGGCGGTCCCGTCGAGCTTGGTCAGCACCACGCCTGTCACGTTGACCACCTCGGTGAAGACCCGGGCCTGCTCCAGGCCGTTCTGGCCGGTGGTGGCGTCGAGCACCAGCAGGGTCTCGTCGATCGGGCCGTGCTTCTCCACCACCCGCTTGACCTTGCCCAGCTCGTCCATGAGGCCGACCTTGTTCTGCAGCCGGCCGGCGGTGTCCACCAGCACGGTGTCGACCGCCGTGTCGATGCCCCGCTTGACCGCGTCGAACGCGACGCTGGCCGGGTCGGCGGCCTCGGGGCCGCGGACGGTCTCCGCGCCCACCCGGCCGCCCCAGGTCTCCAGCTGGTCGGCGGCGGCGGCCCGGAAGGTGTCGGCCGCGCCGAGCAGCACGGTACGGCCGTCCGCGATGAGCACCCGGGCGATCTTGCCGCAGGTGGTGGTCTTGCCGGCGCCGTTGACCCCGACCACCAGCAGCACCGCCGGCACGCCCTCCTTGGGGGCGGTCCGCAGCGACCGGTCCAGGGTCGGGTCGAGCGCGTTGACCAGCTCGGCGGCGAGCAGCGTGCGCAGCTCGTCGACCGACCGGGTGCCGAGCACCCGGGTCCGCTCGCGCAGCCGGTCGACGATCTCGCGGGTCGAGTCGATGCCGACGTCGGCGGTGATCAGGCTGTCCTCGATCTCCTCCCAGGTGTCCTCGTCGAGGCGGTCCCGGCTGAGCAGGCCGAGCAGGCCCTTGCCGAAGACGTTCTGCGAGCGGGACAGCCGGGAGCGCAGCCGGACCAGCCGGCCGGCGGTGGGCTCGGGGACCTCGATGGTGGGCAGCGGCGGCGCCTCGATCACCGGCGGCGGCTCGACAAGCACGCCGGTGCGCAGGTCCGACTCCGCCGCTTCGACCGGCGGCCCGGCCAGGTCCTCCTCGGCCCGGGTGTCGACCTCCGTCTCCGGCAGCGGCGGCTCGGGGCGCCGGCGCAGCTTCGGCACCACGAGGCTGAGGCCGCCGAGGATCAGCACGGCGAGCAGGGCCAGTGCGACGAGGAGGTATTCCGTCATGCCCGAAATCCTGTCAGATGGCGGCGACGGCGTCCCACTCACCGCCTCGGCACGTGAACGAGCTGCGGGTACGCTCGCCGCTGGAAGGCGTACCGCAACCGCCGGCCGGGTAGGGAAGGGCTTGATGATCTTCGTCGGAGGTGCGCCGTGACCAGTTCCCGTCTGCTCATCGGCCCTCTGCTGCGGCGGGTCGTCGACACCCGGGCCACCGTCTGGGTGGAGACCAGCGCCTCCGCGGTGGTCACCGTCCGCACGGCCGGCGGGGCCACCGGCAGCGCCCCCACGTTCTCGGCGTACGACCACCACTACGCGATCGTGGTGGTGGAGGGGCTGGCCCCGGAGAGCAGCACCACCTACGAGGTGCTGGTCGACGACGAGGTGGTGTGGCCGGTGCCGGAGAGCGGCTTCCCGGCCAGCGTGATCCGGACCCGGGCGGCCGACGACCTCGACCAGCCGGTGACCCTGCTCTTCGGCTCGTGCCGGGAGACCACCCAGCACGCCACCGCCCGCAAGCTGCCCCCGGACGCGCTGGACGCGTACGCCCGGCGGTTGATCGCCGCCCCGGACCCGGACGCCCTGCCCGACCTGCTGGTGCTCCTCGGCGACCAGGTCTACGCGGACGAGACCTCGCCGACCGTGCGCCGGCTGCTCAAGCGGCGGCGGCGCCGGCCGAAGGGCGCCCCGGCCACCCAGGTGGTCAGCTTCGACGAGTACACCAAGCTCTACCTGGAGTCCTGGCGCGACCCGGAGATCCGCTGGCTGCTCTCCACCGTGCCGAGCGTGATGATCTTCGACGACCACGAGGTCATCGACGACTGGAACACCTCGGCGTCGTGGCGGGCGGACATGCGCGAGCAGCCCTGGTGGGCCGAGCGGATCCGCAGCGGCCTGGCCTCCTACTGGGTCTACCAGCACCTGGGCAACCTCGCCCCGGACGAGATCGCCGCCGACCCCGTGTACGCCAAGGTGATCGCCGCCGAGGACGCCACCGGCGTGCTGCACGAGTTCGGCGAGCGGGTCGACCGGGAGGCCGACGTCGCGCACGACACCGAGCGCTGGCGGGCCGTGCAGTACCAGTGGAGCTACGCACTGGACCTGGGCCGGACCCGCCTGGTCATGCTGGACAACCGCTCCAGCCGGGTGCTGGACGCCGGCAACCGGGCGATGCTGCCGCCGGGCGAGTGGTCCTGGTTCCTGGACCGGGCGCACGGCGTCTACGACCACCTGGTGGTCGGCGCCTCGCTGCCCTGGCTGCTCCCGCCCGGCATCCACCACGTGGAGTCCTGGAACGAGAAGCTGGCCGACTCCGGCCGGCCGTGGGTGGCGAAGCTCGCGGAGCAGATGCGCCGGGCCTGGGACCTGGAGCACTGGGCCTCGTTCCGGCGTTCCTTCGAGGCGCTCGGCGAGCTGTTCGCCCGGCTGGGCAGCGGCACCGCGCCGCGCGAGGGGGCGCGGGTGGGCGCCGGCCCGGCGTATTCGCGGCCGGCCTCGATCAGCGTGCTCTCCGGGGACGTGCACCACTCGTACGTGGCCCGGGCCCGGTTCGCCGACCGGAGCGTGCGCACCCCGGTGCACCAGCTCACCTGCTCCCCCATCCACAACCAGGTGCCGGCCGGGATGCGCCCGCTCATGAAGCTCGGCTGGAACCCGGGGCCGGCCGGCGCCGCCCGGGCGCTGGCCCGCTCCGCCGGGGTACGCCGCCCGCTGGTGCGGTGGAAGAAGCTGGCCGGACCCTACTTCGGCAACGCCGTGGCCACGCTGACCCACCGGGGCCGGACGGCCGAGGTCGTGATCGAGGGCACCACCGGCGAGGGCCACCTGCGCACGGTGGCGCGGCAGCGGCTCAGCGACGAGGTGTGAGTACCCTCTCAGCGTGGACGAGACCCTGCGGGCCGTGGAGCACGAACTGACCGCGCTGCTGCGGCGTGGGCGCGCGCTCTCCTGGGAGATCGCGCGCGAGGTCCACCCCAACCTGGAGCCGAACGCCTACGGGCTGCTGCTCTGGCTGCGCCGGTCCGGCTCGACCCGGCTGACCGACCTGGCCGCCAAGCTGGGCATCGGCAAGGGCACGCTGAGCCGGCAGATCGGCGGCCTGGAGGCGCTGGGCCTGGTCCGGCGCGACCCGGACCCGACCGACCGGCGGGCGGCACAGCTCAGCCTCACCGAGGAGGGCACCCGCCGGTTCGACGCGGCGCGGGCGGCGCGACTCGAACAGATCACCCGGTCGCTGGAGTCCTGGCCGAAACGGGACGTCGAGGACTTCGCCCGGCTGATGCACCGGTTCAACGAGACCTTCTGACCGGATCCGCCCCGGAATAAGACCTGCGCCACGCGCGGTTGTTGCTTGAGGCAACCAAGCCATACGGTTGCCCGAGGCAACTCTTTCCCCCGTCTTTTTCCGGAGGCATTCCACGATGACGCAGGCGACAGCGCCCACCCGGGCGACCGCCGTCGACATGTCCCACCGGCAGATCCTGGAGGCGCTCTCCGGCCTGCTGCTGGGCATGTTCGTCGCGATCCTCTCCTCCACGGTCGTCTCCAACGCGCTGCCGCGGATCATCACGGAGCTGCACGGCGGCCAGTCCGCGTACACCTGGGTGGTCACCTCGACGCTGCTGGCGACCACGGCCACCACCCCGATCTGGGGCAAGCTGGCCGACCTGACCAGCAAGAAGATCCTGGTCCAGCTCGCCCTGACGATCTTCGTGCTGGGCTCGGTGCTGGCCGGGCTCTCCCAGTCCACCGGCCAGCTCATCGCCTGCCGGGTGCTCCAGGGCGTCGGCGCGGGCGGTCTCACCGCCCTGGCCCAGGTGATCATGGCGACGATGATCGCCCCGCGCGAGCGTGGCCGGTACAGCGGCTACCTCGGCGCCGTGATGGCCGTGGGCACCATCGGCGGCCCGCTGATCGGCGGCGTCATCGTCGACACCGACTGGCTCGGCTGGCGCTGGTGCTTCTACGTGGGCGTGCCGTTCGCCGTGCTCGCCCTGGTCGTGCTCCAGAAGACCCTGCACCTGCCGGTGGTCCGGCGCGAGGCGAAGATCGACTGGTGGGGCGCCACCCTGATCACCGCAGCCGTCTCGCTGCTGCTGATCTGGGTCACCCTGGCCGGCGACAAGTACGCCTGGCTGTCCTGGCAGACCGCCGTCATGGTGGCCGGCGCCGTGCTGCTCGGCGCGCTCGCCCTCCGGGTGGAGAACCGGGCCGCCGAGCCGATGATCCCGCCGCGCCTGTTCCGCAACCGCACCATCACCCTCGCCGTCATCGCCAGCATCGCGGTCGGCGTGGGCATGTTCGGCGCCTCGGTCTTCCTCGGCCAGTACTTCCAGATCAGCCGCGGCGAGAGCCCGACCATGTCCGGCCTCATGACCCTGCCGATGATCCTCGGCCTGCTGGTCGCCTCCACGGTGGTCGGCCGGATCATCACCAACACCGGCCGCTGGAAGCGCTACCTGGTCGCCGGCTCGGCGCTGCTCACCGCCGGCTTCGCGCTGATGGGCACCATGCGGGCGGACACCCCGTACTGGCGGCTCGCCGTGTTCATGGCGCTGATCGGCCTCGGCCTCGGCATGACCATGCAGAACCTGGTCCTCGCCGTGCAGAACACCGTCGGCCCGCACGAGCTCGGCGCGGCCAGCTCGGTGGTGGCCTTCTTCCGCAGCCTGGGCGGCGCCATCGGGGTGAGCGCGCTCGGCGCGATCCTCGGCCACAAGGTCAAGGACTACCTCGCCGAGGGGCTGGCCGGTCTCGGCATCCCGGCGTCCAGCTCCGCCAGCGGCGGTAGCCTGCCGAACGTGCACACCCTGCCCGCCCCGATCCGCGCGGTCGTCGAAGCCGCGTACGGGCACGGCGCCGGGGACATCTTCCTGGCCGCCGCCCCGTTCGGGCTGATCGCGCTGCTCGCGGTCCTCTTCATCAAGGAGGTGCCGCTGCGCCGCACCAACGGCGACACGATCTCCGCCGAGGTCGAGCGCGAGTCGACCGTCGCGGCGGGCGCCGGCGCCGCGGTGGTACGCACCGGCGGGCGGGACTGACCCGATGGGCGCCCCCGAGCGTGAGAAGTACGGCCCGGAGGCCCGGCCGCTGCCGTTCGAGCGCGGCACGGACGGGCCCCGGGTGGTGCTGGTCGGCGTGGACGGCAGCCGCACCTCGCTGCGCGCCGCCGCGTACGCGGCCGGGCTGGCCCGCCGGCAGGGCTCCGGGCTGGTGGTGGTCTTCGTCAGCTCGCCGGCCCCCTACACCGGGATCATGTCCGGCGTGGTGGCCGGGGCGGTCCAGCAGACCCATGACGAGCTGGCCGCCGAGCTGCGCGAGGAGTGCCGGCGCGGCGCGGAGGAGCTGGGCCTGCCGGTGACCTTCCTGTGCCGGCGCGGCGACGCGTACGGCGAGCTGCGCAAGGCGGCCGACGAGCACCGCGCGGACCTGGTGGTGGTCGGGTCGTCCGAGCAGGCCGGCCACAAGCTGGTCGGCTCGGTCGCCACCCGGCTGGTCCGCACCGGCCGCTGGCCGGTCGTGGTGGTGCCCTGAAATCCGGTCGCGGTCTGTCACACCCGGGCCGGAGGATGGCCGGATGACCTGGAGAGCACCCGAGATCGACCGCAGCCACGAGCCCTACGTCGGTGACGAGCGCACCATGCTGGAAGGCTGGCTCGACTACCACCGCGACACCCTCCTGCACAAGTGCGCCGGCCTGACCGCCGAGCAGCTCCGGACGGCGAGCGTCGAGCCGTCCACCCTGACCCTGCTCGGGCTGGTCCGCCACATGGCCGACGTGGAGCGCTGGTGGTTCCGGATCCGCGCCGCCGGAGAGGACATCCGCGGCCTCTACGACGGCGCCGAGGACCCGGACGCGGATCTGAACGCGATCGCCGACGCCGATCCGGCGGAAGCCTTCGCCACCCTTCGCGCGGAGATCGAGGCGGCCCGGAAGGCCGCCGCCGGCCTGTCGCTGGACCACACCTTCCGGCGCCCCCGCCGCGACGGCAGCGCCGACGAGATGAACGTCCGCTGGGTCTACGTGCACATGATCGAGGAGTACGCCCGGCACAACGGCCACGCCGACCTGATCCGCGAGCGCATCGACGGCGTCACCGGGGACTGACCGCCGCCGGGGCACCGGCCCGCAGCAACTGCTCCCCCAGCGGGGTCAGCGCGTGCCGCACCGCCGGGCCGGCCCGGTGGCTGCTGATCAGGCCGGCCGCCCGCAGGGTCGCCGCGTGCTGGCTGGCCGAGGACACCGACACACCGACCACCCGGGCCAGGTGCGAGGTGGTCGGCGTGTCGGCCGCCGCCGCCAGCACGGCTGCCCGGGTCCGGCCCAGCAGGTCCGCCAGCGGGGTGCCGGTGGCCAGCTCCCGCCGGGTCGGCCGGATCGGGTACGCGAGCACCATCGGGCCGGTCGGGTCGTCCAGCACCACGGGCTGCGGCACGAAGTACGAGGGCACCAGCGTCACGCCCCGGCCATCGGGCGACAGCACCACCCCGGCGCCGAAGGCGCACTCGTACGACAGCTCGTACGACCGGCCGGTCGGCGCGAAGCGCAGGTGCGGGCTGAGGTCGCGCAGCACCCGGTCGATCCCGGCGTCCGCCAGGGCGCGGCCGCGTACCGCCCGGTCGGCGTGCACCGCCGCGACGACGCTTCGCCAGTAGGGGCCCACCGCTACCGCGTGGAACGCCACCATGGCCTCCCGCAGGAGTCGCCGCGCCCCGGGATCGCCGGCGGCGAGCGACTCGACGCGGGCCGGCAGGTCGCCCGCCTCGATCCGGGGGCGCAGCTCGGCGGCGAGGACCTCGGTCGGGGTGCCGTCCACCTCGGCGAGCGCCCCGGCCAGGTCGCTGCCGAGAGCGGGCGGGGTGAGGAAGTCGGGGAACCAGTCCGACCGCCGGCACAGGTCCAGATAGGGGCGCATGGGCGCGGTCAACGCGGCCCGGGTCCGGGCCCGCCAGGCGGCCAGGTGCGCCGGTGGCCCGGGCTGAAGGACGCGCTGTCCGGCCGCCCCGAGTTCCAGCAGCGCCGACGGGGCGGAGCGCAACACGGTACGGCTGAGGTCCGTCGCGGTCAGGCGCAGCGTCACCACGGCGCCGACGCTAGTACGGCGGGCCGCCGGCCGCCGTGCCCTTTCGGCCAGGGTTGAAAGGGCCTGCCGGCGTCCCGCCGATCCGGCGACGCTCGGGCCATGAGAAGACTGCTCGCCACCACCACCGCCGGTCTGGCCGTACTGGCCGTACTGGCCGCCACCGTGCCCGGCCCGGCCGTCGCCGCGGCGCCCCACCCCGACACCTACCTCGTGTCCCGGGATCCGGAGGTCCGGCCCGAGGGCATCGCGGTGGCACCCGACGGCACCCTCTACGTCACCAGCGTCAGCACCGGCGCCGTCTACCGCGGCCACACCGCCCGCGCGGAACTGCGCCCGTTCCTGCCGGCCGGCGGGGACGGACGGACCGCGGCCGCCGGCGTGCACCTGGACCGGCAGGGCCGGATCTTCGTGGCCGGCTGGGACACCGGAGCCCTGTTCGTGCACGCCGCGGACGGCACGCTGCTGGCCCGGCGGGACGCCGCCAACGCCGCCCTCAACGACCTGGCGGTCACCGCGGACGCCGTCTACGTCACCGACTCCGCCACCGGCACGCTGTGGCGGGCGTCGCTCGCCGGCGGGCGGGTCGGTGAGCTGGTCCCGTGGCTGACCGCCGCCGACTTCCCGGCCGCGCCCGGCTTCCTGAACGGGATCGTCGTCACCGGTGACGGCCGGCTCGCGCTGGTCGCCGACCAGGGCACCGGTGAGCCCGGCACCGAGCGGCTGTGGCGGGTGGACCTGGCCGGGCGGAGCGCCACACCGGTCGACGTCACCGGCGGCCAACTGGGCGCCGACGGCCTGCTGCTCGACGGCGACCGGCTGTACGGGGTGGTGAACGCCCCGGACGGCACGGGTGGCTGGCGCTTCACGGTGAACCTGGCGCGGCTCGACGCCGACCGGCGGACCGCGCGGGTGGTCCGGCAGTCGGGGTCGGTCGGCCTGGCCGAGTCACCGACCACCATCGCCCGGGACGGCGACCGCCTGCTCTGGGTGAACAGCCAGCTCAACGCCGCCGAGCCCAGCCCGCCCTTCACGGTCACCCGGGTCCCCGGGCTGTGCTGACGGCCCCGGCTCAGTACGCCAGCGCGGCGCGCAGGTAGCGCAGGTCGGCCGGGCCGCTCCAGCGGTGCGCGGAGAGCCCGGCCACCCGCGCTCCGGCCACGGCCCGGTCCTCGTCGTCGACGAACAGCACCCGGGCCGGCGGGGTCTCCAGGGCCTCGCAGGCCGCCTGGAAGTACTCCTTCGCCGGCTTGTGCACCCCGACCACCGAGGAGTTGACCACCACGTCCAGCTCGTCGGCGAGGCCCAGCGTGACGAGGTCGGCGTCGAGGGCGTCGGTGGCGTTGGTGCCCAGCCCGACCCGGACGCCGGCCGCCCGCACCTCGCGGATGAACGCGAGCATGTCGGAGTCGACCTCGCCCCGGTAGCGCTGCCACTCGTCCACCGCGGCGCGGGCCCGGGCCGGGTCGCCCACCGAGGGGGTGAGCGCGTCGGCCACGCTGGTCATCCACTCGGCGTGGCTGACCCTGCCGGTGAGCACCGGCTGGAGCAGCCCCCAGGACATGGCGATCTCGCCGAGGACGCCCTCGGTCAGCCCGTACTCCCGCTCGACCCGCGCGGCCACCGTCGGGTCCCAGCGGCGCAGCACGCCGTCGAAGTCCACCAGGAGCGCCGTGGCGCGTTCCCGACTCACTCGCTTGTCTCCTGCCCCTCGTCCTCGGCCCGGTTGAGCCGCTGGCTGATCACCTGGGTGACCCCGCTGCGCATGGTCACGCCGTAGAGCGCGTCGGCGATCTCCATGGTGCGCTTCTGGTGCGTGATCACGATGAGCTGGCTCTTCTCCCGGAGCTGGGCCAGCAGCGTGATCAGGCGGCCCAGGTTCACGTCGTCGAGGGCCGCCTCCACCTCGTCCATGATGTAGAACGGGCTGGGCCGCGCGCGGAAGATCGCCACAAGCATGGCCACCGCGGTCAGCGACCGCTCGCCGCCGGAGAGCAGGGAGAGCCGCTTGATCTTCTTGCCGGGCGGCCGGGCCTCGACCTCGACGCCGGTGGTGAGCAGGTCCTCCGGGTCGGTGAGCACCAGCCGGCCCTCGCCACCGGGGAAGAGCACGGTGAAGACCTGCTCGAACTCCCGCGCCGTGTCCTCGAACGCGCTGGCGAAGACCTCCAGGATCCGGTCGTCGACGTCCTTGACCACGGTGAGCAGGTCCCGGCGGGTGGCCTTGAGGTCCTCCAGCTGCTCGGAGAGGAACTTGAAGCGCTCCTCCAGCGCGGCGAACTCCTCCAGGGCCAGGGGGTTGACCTTGCCGAGCAGGGCCAGCTCCCGTTCCGCCTTGGCGGCCCGCTTCTCCTGCACCGGCCGCTCGTAGCGGACCGGCTCGGGCACCGGAGTGCCCTCCTTCTCGGCCGCGGCGACGTCGGCGTCGGTGGGCGGGACGAGCTGGTCGGGGCCGTACTCGGCGACGAGGGTGGCCACGTCGAGGCCGAAGTCCTCGGCCGCCTTCGCCTCCAGCTGCTCGATGCGCAGCCGCTGCTCGGCGCGGGCCACCTCGTCCCGGTGCACCTGGCTGGTCAGCCGCTCCAGCTCGGCGCCGAGCCGCTTGGCCGCGCCGCGTACCTCGGAGAGCTCGGCCTCGCGGGCGGCGCGCTCGCGGGCCACCTCGTCGCGGTGCTCCTCGGCCCGGGCCAGGGAGACGGTGAGCCGGGTGAGCGCCTCGCGGGCGCCGCCGACCACGGCCCGGGCGATCTCCGCGCCGCGGGTGCGGGCCGCGCGCCGGGCGGCCGCGCGCTCCCGCGCGGCCCGCTCGGCGGTCGCCTGCCGGGCCAGGGAGTCGGCCCGGCCCGCGATCGAGGAGACCCGCTCCTCGGCGGTACGCACCGCGAGCCGGACCTCCATCTCGTTCTGCCGGGCCTGCGGCACCATGGCGGCGAGCTGGTCGCGTTCCTCGGTGGACGGTTCGGCGTCGAGCGGGGTGGCCTCGGCCAGCCGGAGCCGCTCCTCCAGCTCGGCGAGGGCGGCCAGGTCGCGTTCCCGGGCCGCCTCGGCGCGGGCCCGGGACTCGCCGAGCCGGTCGGTCTCCGCCTTGGCGGACCGGGCGGCCGCGCCCAGCTCGGCGAGGCGGCGGGCGGCGGCGTTGCGGTGGCTCTCCGCCTCCCGCTTGGCGGCGGCGGCGTGCTGCACGGCCTCCTTGGCGCCCGCCACCTCGGCGCGTGCCTCGACCAGCTGGTCGCGCAGCTCGGCGCTGGTCCGCTCGGCGGTGGCCCGGTTGGCCCGGGCCTCCTCGACGGCCGCCTGCACCTCGATGTAGCTGGGCGCCTTGGCCGAACCGCCGGCCGCCGTGTACGCCCCGACCACGTCGCCGTCCGGGGTGACCGCGCGCAGCTCCGGGTTGCCGGCGACCAGCTCGGCCGCGGCGGCGAGATCGTCGACCAGCACCACGTCGCGCAGCGCCCGGTGCACGGCCGGGCGGATCTCGGCGGAGCACTCCACCAGGTCGGGGGCCCAGCGGGCGCCCTCGGGAAGCGCCGGGCGCAGCGCGTCGGCGCTGCCGGCCATGCCGGGGCCGGCGGGGCTGCCGACCAGCAGGCCGGCCCGGCCGGCGTCGGAGATCTTGAGCAGCCGCATGGCCTCGACGGCCTCGTCCACCCCGCTGACCGCGACCGCGTCGGCGAGCCCGCCGAGCGCGGCGGCGAGCGCCGCCTCGTTGCCCGGGGCGACGGTGAGCAGCCCGGAGAGGCTGCCGAGCAGGCCGGGCACCTGGTCGGCGCGGGCCAGCAGCGCGCCCGCGCCGTCCTTGCGGCGCAGGCCGAGGGCGAGCGCCTCCTCGCGGGCCTTCCAGGTGGCGGCGTCCTTCTCGGCGGCCCGCTCGGCGTCGGCGAGGCTGCGCACGGCGGCCTGGGCCTGCTCGTGCACGGCGACCGCCTCGGCGTGCCGGGCGTCCAGGTCGGCGTTGTCCCGGTCGGCCTCGGTGGACTGCTCGGCGACCGCGTCGAGGTCGGCCTGGGCCTTCTCGGCGCGGGCGAGGGCGTCCGTGTGCGCGGCGGCGAGGCGTTCGATCTCCTCGCCGGCGCTGGTGGTGCGGGCCCGCGCGGAGTTCACCTGGCCGGTCAGCCGGGCCAGCCCCTCCCGCCGGTCGGCGATGGCCTTGGCCGCGGCGACCAGTTCCCGCTCGGCGGCGGCGAGCTGCCGTTCCAGCTCCTGGCGGTGCTCGACCGCCTCGGCGAGCCGGATCTGGTCCTCGGTGAGCGCCGCGCGCAGCTCCTCCTCCTGCTCGCGGACCCGCCGGGACTCGGCCTCCAGCTGGTCCGGGTCGCGGCCGGGGCGCTCGTCGTCCCCGGTGGCGCTGAGATGCCGCAGCCGTTCCCGGGCGAGCTGCTCGATGGAGCGGAACCGCTCCTGGAGCGCGGAGAGCTTGTACCAGGTGTCCTGGGCCGCCGCGAGCAGCGGGGCGTCCTCGGCCAGCGCCGCCTCCAGCTCGCCGAGGCGGGCCTGCACCTCGCCGTGCTCCGCCTCGATCTGCTCGCGCCGCTCGCGCAGCGCGGTCTCGTCGGCGATCTCCCGGTCCAGCGTGGTGCGGAGGGTGTGCAGGTCGTCGGCGAGCAGCCGCAGCCGGGCGTCGCGCAGGTTGGCCTGGATGGCGGCGGCGCGGCGGGCCACCTCGGCCTGCCGGCCCAGCGGCTTGAGCTGGCGGCGCAGCTCGGCGGTGAGGTCGGTGAGCCGGTTGAGGTTGGTCTGCATCGCGTCGAGCTTCCGCAGCGCCTTCTCCTTGCGCTTGCGGTGCTTGAGGACGCCTGCCGCCTCCTCGATGAACGCCCGCCGGTCCTCCGGCTTGGCGTGCAGCATGCCGTCGAGCCGGCCCTGCCCGACGATGATGTGCATCTCCCGGCCGATGCCCGAGTCCGAGAGCAACTCCTGGATGTCCAGCAGGCGGCAGGAGTCGCCGTTGATCTCGTACTCGCTCTCGCCGGAGCGGAACATCCGGCGGGTGATGGAGACCTCGGTGTACTCGATCGGCAGCGCGCCGTCGGTGTTGTCGATGGTGAGGGTGACCTCGGCCCGACCGAGGGGCGCCCGGCCGGCGGTGCCGGCGAAGATGACGTCCTCCATCTTGCCGCCGCGCAGCGCCTTGGCGCCCTGCTCGCCGAGCACCCAGGCGATGGCGTCGACGACGTTGGACTTGCCGGAGCCGTTCGGGCCGACCACGCAGGTGATCCCGGGCTCCAGCTTCAGCGTCGTCGCGGAGGCGAAGGACTTGAAGCCCTTCACCGTCAGGCTCTTGAGATGCACCTTCTCGATCCTCGTCCGGTGGCCGCCGTACCGTCGCCGGCTGCGCGGACCTGGTGAACCCGCAGACTAACCCGCGGGCGGGGAGAGCCCGGTACGCGACCCACCCGGTGCCGGAGCTGTCCGGTTTCCGGCGATGTGGCGCACGCCACGGGAAAGTGCAAGATCAGAATTGCGGGACGCAATTCCGGGACGGTCAGCAAGATCGCGGAATGCGGTCCCGAAAACAAAAAGCTGCGCGCCGGCACTGGGTGTCGGCGCGCGTTTTCTGTGTGGTGCGATTCAGTTTTCCGACGACCGGAGATCAGGTCAGCGCGGGCTCGGCCAGTCGGAGGAGGTCGTCAGCCTCCGCCGCAGCCGCCGCAAGCCGATCGTTGTCGGCGCGCAGACGCGTGATCTCGAACTCCAGTGCCTGAACCCTGGCACGCAGTCGGGTGACCTCGTCGAGCAGACGCCGGTCGGGCGCTGCACCTACGTGGCCGTAGAGGGCCTTCGCCATGCTGACTCCTTGATATGCGCTGCCGGAAAGGCCGGCCAACGCGCGCCCATGATGTTCGCGGCTGCCATCCCCGCGAAATCCGGGCATGGCTGGGCGCGACTGGCGACACCTATATATTGAGCCGAACCCCCCTCCTTCGTCAAGTTCCCGCAGGCCGTAGATCATCTCCACGTCGCCCGGTCCACTTGTCGGGGGGTTGCCACAAGGCGCGGACACGCTCTGTCCGGACGCCTTTACTGTACGCCCGGGAATGTGTGAACGCCTCACCCTTGCTGTCGGGTTCCCCTTAACTCTTTCTTAGCCACGTTGCCGCAGCTAGCGGCGCGCCCGTAGCGTCACTGCGGCCCGCAACCGACCCGTGGAGGGGACAGGCGTGTACCGCTGGACCGACCCGATCGAACCGGATGGCGTTCCCCGACGCCCCGAGCCACCGACCGACGAGGGACCAGCCTGGCTCACCGACCGGCCCGAGCCGCGGTCGTCGTACCTCTTCGGGGACGAGCCGGAGCAGCCCCGCCAGGACTGGACCGAGGCGCCCACCGGCGTCTGGCGGGCCGACGCTCCGGCCACCCCGTGGCGGGACGACCCCACTGGAGAGCGCACCGGCAACCTCCCCGCCGCCGGTGCCTCGACGCACGGGTGGGCCGACGCCGGGCGGTACGCCGACGGCGACCGGACCGGGCACTCCCCGGCCGTCGAGCCGCCGGCCTACGGCCCGGCGGCCCACCCGGGCGGGTCCCCGTACGAGCCGGCCGCCGGCTGGCACGCCGACGAGCAGGCCGCCGGCTGGCACACCGACCAGCGGTCCACCGGCTGGCACGCGGACGAGCGGTCCACCGGCTGGCACGGCGACGAGCAGCCCACGGCCGCCTGGCAGCCGACCGCCGACGAACGACCCGCCGCCGCCTGGCAGCCGACCGCCGACGAGCGGCCGACGGCCTCCTGGCAGGCCGTCACCGACGCCCCGGCGGAGGACACCGGCCGGCACCGGCAGGGACGCCGGCTGCGGCGCCCCCTGCTGATCGGTGGGGCCGCCGCCGCGGCGACCCTCGTGGTGAGCCTGGGCGTGGGCGCCGTCCTGCTGCCCGGCGATGACCCGGGGACCCAGCGGACCTCCGCCGACGACACGGTGGCCGCCGCCCCGTTCGCGCCCGACGGCACCGAGGCGGCGCCCGGCGACGCGCTCGCCCCGGACTCGGCCAGCCCGACGGCCGCGCCGACCAGCGCCAAGCCGACCCCCACGAAGAAGCCGACCCCGAAGCCGAGCCGGACCACCGCCCCGTCCCGGCAGCTGCCGCGGAGCACCGCGCCGAGCAGCACCGCCGCGAAGACCACCGGGTCCACCGGGATCAGCGCCGAGCTGCGGGAGGTCGTCAACCTGGTCAACCAGGAGCGGGCCAAGGCCGGCTGCAAGGCGCTGACCATCGACGACAAGCTGATGCTCGCCGCCCAGCGGCACAGCCAGGACCAGGCCGACCACAAGAACATGTCGCACGACGGCAGCGACGGCAGCGACGTGGGCGACCGGCTCGACCGGGTCGGCTACGCCTGGCGGTCGTACGGCGAGAACGTCGCCTGGAACCAGCAGAGCCCGGCCGCGGTCATGGACGCCTGGATGAACTCCCCGGGCCACCGGGCGAACATCCTGAACTGCTCGTTCACCGAGATCGGCGTGGGCGTGGCGCGGAGCAACGGGCCGTACTGGACGCAGGACTTCGGCACCCCGCGCTGAGGCGGCGCGTCGTGACCGGGCCCGCGCTCGTTGACGGGGTGAGGTACGCCGGGGACGCCTGAGCCGTGCCGGCCCGCGCGGGCCGGCACACCGGGGCCGCCGGAGACGTACCGGCAGGGGGCGGGGTGCCGCCCGCGACCCGGGAGCTGTCCATGCGGATCCGGCCGGCGTGGGCCGTGCCGCCCCGGCCGGTCCGCGTCCGCCGACGCAGGCCGCGCCGGGGCGTGGCGGTGCTGCTGACGGTGCTGCTGCTCGCCCCGGTGCCGGCCTGCCGGGAGCCGCTCGTCCCGCCCGGCTCTCCCACGCCGTGGCCGTCCGCTCAGGCCCGGCACTGGCAGTGGCAGTGGCAGCTCACCGGCCCGGTGGACGTCACCGTCGAGGCCGACGTCTTCCTGCTCGACCCCGTGCGGACCACCTCCGACCAGACCGGCGCGCTGCGCGCCCGCCACCGCCGACTGGTCTGCCAGGTCCGCGCCGGCACGTACGCGGCCACCGACCCGGACGCCAGCCGCATCCCGGCGACGGTACGCGGCACGGCGGTGCCGGGCCGGCCGGGCAGCCGGTGGCTGGACGTCCGTCGGTGGGACTCGCTGGAACCGGTACTGGCCGACCGGCTCCGGCTCTGCCGGGGCAAGGGCTTCGGCGCGGTGGCGTTCGACGACGCCGACGGCTACCTCCACCGCTCCGGCTTCCCGCTCTCCTTCGACGACCAGTTGCTGTTCAACCGGCGGCTGGCCGCACTGGCCCGGCGGCTGGACCTCTCCCCCGGCCTCGTCGACGACCTGCCGCAGGTGGCGGCGCTCGCCCCCGACTTCGACTTCGCGGTCAACCAGGAGTGCGTCCGCCGGGGCGAGTGCGACAAGCTGCTCCCCTTCACCGACGAGCAGAAGCCGGTCTTCCACGTGGAATACACCGGCGATCCGGCCGAGTTCTGCGTCACCACGGTCGGCTACGGCTTCGCCTCCATCCTCAAGGACCGGAAGCTCGACGCCTGGCGCGAACCCTGCACGCTGCCCTGAGCCGGCGTCGCACGACCCGTCGCAGCAGGGCCTGGCTGGTCGGCTTGGAGGAGCTCCACCAGACTGGTCCGCCATAGACCTGGATGAGTATCAGCGTGGCGCCCTCCGCACCGCCGCTCCACGTGACAAGAGGAACGAGCTGTTTCACCTGGTGCTCGGGCTGGTCGGCGAGTCGGGTGAGCTCGCCGAGAAGTTCAAGAAGTGGGTCCGTGACTCCGACAGTGAGGAGTCGCGGATCGACCGGGCCGGCATCGCCAAGGAACTCGGTGACGTGCTCTGGTACGTGGCGGTGCTCGCCGACCACCTCGACCTGTCGCTGGACGACATCGCGACGGCCAACCTGGCCAAGCTGGCCAGCCGCCACGGCCGTGGCGTGCTGGGTGGCAGCGGCGACAACCGCTGATCCGGGTGGCTGTCGTCCGGCAACGATCTGAGTCGCGCCGGAGCAGGACACCGGAAGCCGGCACCAGCCGGGGTGCCCGCAGTCCGCGTACCCCCATCCGC